>JASHRL010000383.1 GCA_030037355.1 Candidatus Acidiferrales bacterium
AGCTCCGCGATTCGCAAGGTGCACGATTTTTTGACCGTTGGCGCCGCCGCACCATTGCAGGAAGCGGGCGCGGTCGCGCTGCGGTTTCCCGATACGTATTACGCGCAACTCGCGCAGGATTATCTCGTCCGGCGGGACCGCTTGCTTGGGATCTTGACCGATGCAGGTTTTCGATGTTTCAAGCCGCGCGGCGCGTACTACATCATGACCGACATTTCGAGTTTTGGTTTCGCAAACGATGTGGACTTCGCTCGCTATCTGGTGAAGGAAATCGGCGTGGCGGCCGTGCCCGGTTCGAGTTTCTACCACGATCCCGCCGACGGCGCTCAGCAGCTCCGCTTCACATTCTGCAAAAAAGAATCCACTCTGGCGGAAGCCGCGAAGCGCCTTGCGAAGCTGCGCCCTCGATAGATTCAGAAAAAATCGAAATCCAGGCTCCCTGTTTCGTTTCCCCACTAGCCCGAGGGTAGACTTGCAGGCTGTTGGAGTAAGGAAAGTTCAGACGAAGAAGAATGGGGTGAGAAGCAGGTCGGTTGCCCTGTGGTGGTCGCTCCCCACCCCCGAGTGGTGCGTTTAGTCTGTTGGAATATCAAATCTGCAAAAAGGTTTTCCGTCCCGCAAAATAAATTTCACATTCGCCGAAAGCGTTTCTGAATCGCCAAATCACCATTCTGTCCTGCTCAGGGATGAAATTTCTCGCCTTTGGCCATCATTTGCAAGATTGCCTTCATTCGCTTCTCGCGAGTTTCCGGCCTCTTCGCAGTCTGCAGGCGCCATCCAATTGAGTAGAGGTTCGCTCTCGTTAACGACTTGAAAAAGGTTTCCGCTTTTTTGTTGTCAGCCAGCCGTTTGAGAAAATCTCGCGGGACTTGCATCTTGCTCGGCGAGTCGTAGGCCATTTCCCATCGGCCATCGGTTTTCGCGGCCTCCACTTGGCGCAGGCCTGCCGGCTTCATCTTTTTTGTTTTAGTCAGCCGCGCAACGTGCTCGATATTTCGCTTTGACCAGATACTCCTTGCGCGCCGCGGCGTGAATTTCTGCCGCCACGACTTGTCATCATGTTTTTGGATTTGCCCATCGATCCAGCCGTAGCACAGCGCCTCATCCAAGGCCTCGTCATGCGTGACGGAACCGATCCCCGAGCTTTTCTTGAAGAAGCGCAGCCAAACTCCGGCCGAAGCTGCGTGATTTTCGGCCAGCCACGCTCCCCATCTCTTCGCTGACTCAAATGAAATCACTTCGAATGTGGTCGCCGCAAATGCGCGCGCACCGTTTTTTTCTTTTTGCGGCGCATTCGCTGAACGCTTCGTGCGATTTGCCATGGACTCAGGCCAGCGGGTCGAAGGAATCGTTTTGCCCGGGAATCGTGACGGGCCAGTGGAGCTTTTCCTGAACCGTGCCCCGAAATGATTGCGCCGCCGCAGGTTCGCCATGGACAAGGAATAGCTGCTTCGGCGGCGCAGTGAAACCGGAAAGCCACCGGACAAGCTCGCCGCGATCGCCATGCGCCGAAAATTGGCTCACTTCTTGTATCTCCGCGCGAACGGGAATTTGATCGCCATGAATACGCGCGAATTTCGCGCCTTCGAGCAACTGGCGTCCGAGCGTACCCTCCGCTTGATAACCTGCGAGAACCACGACGTTGCGCGCATCCGGCAATCTTTGCGCCAGATGGTGCAGGATGCGTCCGCCGGTGCACATGCCGCTGGCGGAGATAATGATGCACGGCGAATTCATGCTGTTGATCTTCTTCGAGTCCTGTACGGTGCAAGTCATGTGAACTTCATGCGTGTTGAGCGGGTCGTGATTTCCGGTATTTTCCAGTTGCGTGAATTGCAGACTGTGGTCTTCCGTGTGCCGAACGTAAAGGTTGGTGACGCTGATGGCCATCGGACTGTCAACGAAAGTCGGCAATCTCGGAATTCGCTGCTGCTCTTCGAGCTGGCGGAAGATGTACATCAGCGTCTGCGTTCGGCCTACCGCGAACGCCGGAATTATGATGAGCCCGCCGCGCTTCACTACGCGGTTAACGATATCGGCGATCGCATCATAGGGAGAAGTCGTCGGATGATCTCGGTCGCCGTAAGTCGATTCGCAGAGGATGTAATCCGCTTTGGCGATTGGCTGAGGATCATTGAGAATGGGCTGATTGTATCGGCCAACGTCGCCGGAAAAGACGACCACGGAGGATTTTCCGTTTTCCGTAATCGTGATCTGAAGCGACGATGAGCCGAGAATGTGTCCCGCGTCGGAGGGTTTCACCGTGAATTGCGGACTAATCGTGAAAGGGTCCTTGCGCGGAATCTCCTGAAAACGCGCCAGCGCCTGTTGCGCGTCGTTGACGGTATAGAGCGGCAGCGCCGGTTTATGCCGCGAATATCCTTTTTTCGTCGCGTACGCCGCGTCTTCTTCCTGCAAGTGCGCAGAATCCGCGAGCATCAGCCCGCAGAGTTCGTGTGTGGCGGCGTTCGCATAAATCGGTCCGTGAAAGCCTTCGCGAACCAGCCGCGGCAGGTAGCCGGTGTGGTCAATGTGCGCGTGCGTGAGAACGACCCAATCGATGCTCTCCGGAGGGATGGGCAGCGCGTCCCAATTGCGCTGCTTCAATTCCCGGGAACCCTGGAAGAGCCCGCAATCGACGAGCAGGCGCTTTCCGCCCGCCTCGACAAGATATTTTGATCCCGTAACAGCCCCAACTGCACCGAGAAAAGTAATTTTGGCCATGGCTCATGCATTCTATGCTGAAAGCCGCGGCGTCCGCGCCACAATTTGCTTGATTTTTTTCAGCATCGTATAAGCGCTTGACCGATATGCAGACGTGGAATACGCTTTGCCCTCGTTTTATCGCGAATTTCTCTAGTGGAATGATGGATGAAACCCAGGCTCCTCGCGCTCTTGCTCTTGCTCATTGCTCCGGCTGCGTTCGCCCAGGATCTGACTTCGCAAGCTTTGACGGACGGAGCATTCGAGATCGAACCGCTTATCGATGGCGGGACGGGTGCCGGCCACTCCGATAACACGCAATTCCTGATTGCCGGAGTTCGCTTCGGGAAGGTTCTCACCGGCGATCATCTCGGTGGCTGGTTTCACGGAAATTTCGAATATGCAGGTGAAGCTCTTCCTCTGTATCTGGTCATGCAGCCGGGCGGGACGGTTTATGGGGGAAGCTTCAAACCCATCATTCTCGAATGGAACTTCACGCGTCATCGCAAATTTGCGCCGTACGCGTTCATCGCCGGTGGAGTGCTCTTCACCACATCGAACGTCCCGCCAGGAAATACCTCGCCGGTGAACTTCACGCCCCAGGGAGCGTTCGGCTTCCGCATCTTTACGCGCCCGAAGCATTCATGGGACATCGAGATTCAGGGGGTTCATCATTCCAACGCGAGTTTGGGAACCCTCAACCCGGGGTTGAATGGCAGCGTCATGATTTCCATCGGCTATAGCTGGTTCAAGTAGTTTTTTCTGGAGTCAGCGATTTTTGTTGTAACCAATTACCGCTCAGCGCCGTTCCACCGACTAATGCGAAATAGCTCAATGGAGTCCACGCGTCTAATTCGAGGCGGCGCGCAGGCGCGCGTCCGCAAGGAGCGTCCTATGAAGAAGTCCAGCCAGACTTTATTTGTCCTTGTCGCTGTGCTGTTGTGCGCCGCGGTAAGCCTGGCGGCGCCGAAACCCAAGAAAGCCGCCCCTGTCGCAGTGCCTACGCCGGATTCCGTTTTCGGGTTTGCTCCGGGCGCAGACTATCACTTGGCTGATTTCGAGCAGATGACCAAATACTATCAGGCGCTCGCCGCTGCGAGCCCACGCATTCGGCTGCAGAACATCGGACCGACTGGCTACGGCCGCCAAATGTTCATTGCCATTATTTCCAGCGAAGAGAACCTCCGCGAACTGGATCATTACAAATCCATTGTTCAGCAACTCGCCTCCGGAAAGCTCGACGAGGCGACGGCGCGCAAACTCGCGGACGAAGGTAAAGCGGTTGTCTGGATTGACGGCGGATTGCATGCGACGGAAGTCGCCGGCGCGCAGCAGTCGCCGGAACTGGCGTATATGGTCGTGAGTGAAGAGACGCCCGAGATGCAGCGCATTCGCGATAGCGTCATTTTGGTGCAGTGTCCGGTGATCAATCCCGACGGCCTGGATATCGTCGCGCACTGGTACGAGAAAAATGTCAATACGCCATACGAACTCGCACCAACCATCCAGCTTTGGAACAAGTACGTGGGCCACGACAACAATCGCGATTGGTACATGTTCAATCAGGTCGAAAGCCGCGACGTGGCCAAAGAGCTGTATCAGGAATGGTTCCCGCAGATCGTTTACAACCAGCATCAGTCGGGTCCGTTTCCGTCGCGCATTTTTGTTCCGCCGTTTGATGACCCGATGAATCCGAACATTCCCGCTGAAGTGGCTCGTGGCGTGAATCTCGTCGGAGATGCGATGACACGTCGGTTCGAGGAAGAAAATCAGCCCGGCGCAGTTTCACGCCAGGAATTCGACATGTGGTGGAACGGCGGTATGCGAACCGCGCCGTATTACCACAACATGATAGGCATTCTTACGGAGACCGCGCTCTTTGACTATGCGACGCCCGGCTACTATCCGCCGCAATCTTTGCCGAAAGCCTTCCCGAACGGCGTCTCCGCCGTCGAGCCGAGCATATATTATCCCGATCCATGGCGTGGCGGCTGGTGGCATCTGAAGGACGCCGTCGACTACATGATCACCGGCGATATGGCTGTGCTCGACATCGCTGCGCGGCGCAAAGATCAGTGGCTTTTCGATTTTTGGAAGATGTGCCACGACGAAATCGGCCTCGGCGAAAAGGGCGGACCATACGTGTACATCGTCCCGCAACAACAGCATGACCCCACTGCGACCGGAGACATGCTCTTCGCCTTGCAAATGGGCGGCGTGCAAATCGAGAAGACGACGCAGGATTTCACTGCGAATGGCGTGACGTACCCTGCTGGCACGATCGTGATGCCCGCTGCGCAGCCGTTCCGGCCCTATCTCATCGATTTGATGGAGCCGCAGCATTATCCCGATTTGCGCCTCTATCCGGGCGGTCCGCCGAAGCGGCCCTACGATATGACGGGTTGGACGCTGCCGATGCAAATGGGCGTGAATGTCGTTCGTGTGGACCAACCCATTTCGATTTCCGCGGACCCAGCGAAAATCGATGAACCTGCGCATCATTTTGATCCTCCGGCAGGGACGAAGATCGGCCGCATTGGCCTTTACGATTCCTGGGAGCCAAATATGGACGCTGGCTGGACTCGCTGGCTCCTCGATCACTATACGATTCCCTATACGGACTTGCACGATGCGGACATTCGCGCCGGTAATCTACGCCAGAAATTTGATGTGATTATTTTGCCTCAGCAGAGTGAGCAGAGTATGTTGCACGGATGGCAGCCCGGCGCGATGCCGGCATTCGGTGGCGAGGGCATTCGGGAAGGAGTGACGCAGCGGCCCGAGTACGTCGGCGGCTTGGGCCTGCCCGGAGTCATGGCGCTCGAAGACTTCGCCAGACAGGGCGGCCGCATCGTTGCCTTGGATGAAGCTTCTGAGCTTCTCATTCAAGAATTCGGTCTGCCCGTGCGCAACGTCCTCGCGAACGTCGGGCCGACGCAATTCTATGGACCGGGCTCCTTGTTACGGATCGACGTTGATCCGGATTTACCTGAAACGCAGGGAATGCAAAAGGATTCCGTCGCGTTTTTCGTGAACTCGCAGGCTTTTGATGTTTGGGACCCCAAGAATCCAGCGGGCCCGCCGCGGTTCACCGGCAGCGAAACACACGAAGTCGATCCATTCACGCAACTCGGCGAACACGATGGAATTCGCATCCTCGCGGTTTATCCCAAGACCAATCCGCTGCTCAGTGGCTGGTTGCTCGGCGAACAACATCTGGAAGGCAAAGTCGCGGCGGTCTCCGTGCCGTTTGGTCAGGGCCGCATCGTGCTGATCGGTTTCCGATGCCAGTTCCGCGGCCAGCCGGAAAATACGTATCCGCTGCTATTCAACTCGCTCGCCGTCCCTGCGGATTCTGGCGCTGGGGCTGCGGAGGCGGGCAATACGCGATGACGTGTATAGCGTGTTGATTTGTCGTGCTTCGACTGAAGATTGAAAAGAATAAGCGGCGGAAACGCGGTGATTGCGGCGGGGTTTTATAAATCTACTCGACAGTTCTAAGGTCGTCCGCTGCCGTGACTCCGCTTGCGGCAACATTCTGTTCGTTTCCGGACTCTTTCACCTCTGGGATTGAGCTCCTAAGGCGCTCCGACAGTCCGCTCTACGCGAGAGTGCCATTCCGCAGCGGATGGCCAGTCGACGGGCAGCCCGTCCGTCTCGTAGCGAAGCTTTTCAAGCTCCCAGCCAATGATCATCGCGTCGACCTGCACTCGTCGCGCCGATTGTGGGGAACAACGGTTGCACCTCGGACAATCCTCAATGCATTCCTTTCGATCAAATCCCCTATAGGTCGCCATTTTGGTGCTCCTTCGCGTCGCCTAGGAGCGGTGGCGCATTTCAATAAAATTTTAGTGCGAGGCGAGCCGTTATGCTGTGTCTCCTGGCACATGGTTATGTGACAGTCAAACAATTCGAGGGAAACGAAGTTATGGAGGCAATTTCCTAAGGGATTCAAATGGTGGAGCCGATGGGATTCGAACCCACGACCTCCTCGATGCCATCGAGGCGCGCTCCCAACTGCGCCACGGCCCCACCGGGAAAAGCATCGGCTAGCTTTTATAGCATCCGCTTGCCCGCAGCGTCAAACTCGCTGAGCCGCGCAGTGCCACAGTTCGCACGCGTTCGCCGTCTCGAACCTCGAGCGCTAGATATTTGGCGTCGGCGAATCCTTTGTCGGGGAATCAACCGGCGGCTCCGATGATGGCAAAATCGGCCGTTCGCGTACCACTTGCCAGGAGACGCCGCCGGGAACTTCTTTTTCGGTGCGCGTAATTCGCAGTTTTCCTTGCGCAAGATACTTCAAATGGACTTCGTCGAATGCCAGCCCAGCCGAGGCCAGCAATTTCATGTAGTCGCCGTGTGCTGTTTCATCCGGCGCTTCGGTATAGCCTGTGTCCCAGGTAATGTCCGGTGAAGCGCCACCGTAAAGTTCGCCCGCCCCGCCACGCGCTGGCGCGGGAGAGCCCTTGAGCGCCATGTAAATGCGAATGCCGCCAACGATTGGTTGCGTCATGTAATCGGGATCCCAGCGCTGGCCGTAGCGTTCGTATCTCGCGTTCATGCGGTTCTCAAGGGGCAGCAAACCGGGCACGCTGCGCTCGGCTTCGACGATGCGGTCGCGCAACGCGTATGCGATCTGCTCGCTTTCCGGATG
>JASHRL010000384.1 GCA_030037355.1 Candidatus Acidiferrales bacterium
GGGCTGCCGTTGGCAGAAGCCTTGCTATTGAGAATTGCGGGTCGCGTTCCAAAACGTGGCTCATCGCGCTGTGACAGAGGAGGAAGGGGCTCGGTCACGGAGCTTTGAGAGACGTTTTCCCACCTGCCTCTGAGAGGGAAGCTAGGATGGATGACCCCAAGACCCGGTCTCGCCTAGGCCGGATCACCGGAACGTGGCCTTTCGGGGCTGCCGATCCCAAGCGGCAGCCCCATTTTTTCTCTCTGAAGACCTGCAGAATGATTCGTCGATCTAATTCTGCGCGACTCGTCCGACAACTGGGATTTTCGCCATGCGCAGTACGTGCTCGACTTCAGTTTCCTTGAGCCGAGACGCGTCGTAATCAAACTGCAGCCAATTCTTCTTTTCATCCAGGCGAAACTTCTGCAACCCGTACGTGTTCGCAAATTGCGCCAGCGCGCGTAATTGGTCATTCTTCAGCGGTTCCTGCAATTGATACGTCATGCTCATGAATGTCATGGTCGCATTATAGCAAAGAAAATTTGCGTGGCGAATCGCGGTCGGCTATTCGCTCATAGAGGCGCACGGCGGAGCCGAAGCGCATTCGTAATGACAGATACGGAACTGAACGTCATGGCCGCGCTGGCGATGATGGGGCTCAACAACAAGCCGAAAAATGGATAAAGGGCTCCCGCCGCGATTGGTATGCCTATGGTGTTGTACGCAAAAGCGAAGAAGAGATTCTGTCGAATGTTACGCATCGTTCTGCGGCTCAGGCGACGAGCGCGCACGACGCCACGCAGATCACCCTCTACGAGGGTAATACCTGCTGATTCGATGGCTACGTCCGTGCCCGTGCCCATGGCGATGCCGACATCGGCCGCGGCCAATGCCGGAGCGTCATTAATGCCGTCGCCAGCCATGGCGACGCGCCGCCCTTGCGACTTCAACTTCTTTATGGCTTCAGCTTTGTCCTCCGGAAGTACTTCGCCGATAACCTCATCGATTCCAAGCTTGCGCGCAACGGCAGCGGCGCTCGAGTGGCTATCACCAGTGAGCATGACGAGACGCAGTCCCTCTTTGCGAAGGTGCGCAACGGCTTCCACCGCCGTCTTCTTAATGCGGTCGGCGACTGCGATTGTCCCCGCTTGGCGTCCATCGACGGCAACGCAGATGCGTGTTTGTGCTTCGTTGTTGCGGTCGTCGGCTGTCGGAGCCTGCTGTGTTATCCCGAGTTGACGGAGGAACGCGACGTTTCCCAAAGCGACCTGGTGACCGGCGACGCGCCCGGATATGCCTTTTCCAGGAAACGCGCGAAATTCTGCGGCGCCCTCGACCTGCAGGTTTTGCCGCGCAGCCTCAGCGAGAATAGCTACAGCCAAGGGATGCTCACTAGCCCGCTCCACGCTAGCCGCAAATCGCAGCACGTCTCGGGCGCTCCAGCCTTTCGCTGGTTCGATTGTGGCCACTTGCGGCTTCCCCTCGGTAAGTGTGCCGGTCTTGTCGAAAACGAGTGTGTCAACGCGCTCGAGAATCTCCAGAGCTTCAGCATTCTTGATGAGTACGCCGGCAGTGGCACCGCGGCCAGCTCCAACCATGATGGCCATCGGCGTGGCAAGGCCAAGAGCACATGGGCAAGCGATGATGAGGACCGCAACCGCGTTCAGCATTGCGTGCGCAAGACGGGGGGGAGGGCCGAACAGTGCCCAACAAACGAAAGTCACCGCAGCTACAAATATCACCGCAGGCACGAAATATCCCGAAACCTTGTCGGCGAGGTTCTGGATCGGCGCCCGGCTGCGCTGGGCGTCACTGACCATCTGCATGATCCGCGCAAGGAGTGTTTCGCTGCCAATGCGCTCCGCACGCATCACAAAGCTGCCGGTTCCGTTCACCGTTCCGCCGATCACACGGCTGCCAGCGATTTTTTCGACAGGAATCGGCTCCCCCGTAATCATCGACTCATCGACTGAGCTAACTCCGTCGAAAAGGACCCCATCGACAGGGATTTTTTCACCAGGGCGAACACGTAGGTGATCGCCCTGCCGGACGCCTTCGAGCGGAATATCCTTTTCTGTGCCATCGGGGTGTACAACACGAGCGGTCTTCGGAGCCAGTTGCAACAGCGCGCGAATCGCACTGCTGGTTCGCTGACGCGCGCGCAATTCAAGGACCTGCCCCAGCAACACGAGCGCCGTTATCGCCGCCGCAGACTCGAAGTAAATCGGCAGTGCGCCAGATGCGTTACGAAACTGGATGGGAAAAATGGAAGGGAAGACCGTTGCAACGAGGCTATAGGTATACGCTGTGCCTGTGCCCATGGCGATCAGTGTGAACATGTTTAGGCTGCGATTCCGGATGGAAGACCAGCCCCGTTCGAAAAACGGCCAGCCGCCCCAAAGTACGACCGGCGATGCGAGAAGGAGCTCAATCCATGCGGCAAATGACAACGGAATCCGCAGATGCCACATATTTCCCGCCAGCGTGATGACAAAAAGAGGTGCGGTCAAAGCGACGCTGACCCAGAAACGCCGTGTCATCGACGCAAGTTCGGGGTTTGACTCTTCCTGCGCTTCTATGGTGCGGGCTTCGAGGGCCATGCCGCAAATCGGGCACACGCCCGGTTCGCTCCGTACAATTTCCGGATGCATAGGACAGGCATATTCGATTTTCTGTGCAGACGCGATTGGTCTCAGTGGTTCGAGAGCCATCCCACATTTCGGACATGGGCCGGGCTTTCTCGCGCGAACTTCCGCATCCATCGGACAAACGTAAATTTGTTCAGACGACTTCTGGGTCTGCGTACCGGACTGCCTAGGCGCTACCGCACGAATAGGCGCAGCGTCAGCTTTGGCCTGTGCAGGCGAAATCGTGATCACCCGCGCATTCGTCGGTCGCGCGGCGAGGTGTTTTTCAGGAGCATCTGCAAATTTTTTCGCGCAGCCTTCGCAGCAGAAATAATAAGTCTTGCCGAGATGTTCGCGTGCCGTCCGTGCTTTTGCTGGATCGACGCGCATGCCGCAGACGGGATCAATTGCAAGATTTGATTGGTTTGCTGCAGCTCCTAATGCGGAAGTGTTCTCGCTGTTCATTTCTCCGACGTCACCGGTTCGGTTTCAGTTGAAAATGGAGATAAAGATTCACACCGAAAGGGTGTGCACCGTAATAGGGAACAATTGCTGTGGGAAGTGTATACATCGACAAATTCGCGCCGATGCCGGTATCGAGGGGCGACCAAAGCGAAAAATAACGCGTATAGCCAAGGGTGTAAGCGCCGATGCGAAATGTCGTCGTTCCCACAGTGTCTTGCAATTGCTGTTCAATGGCTGGCTGCGCGGCAAACAAGTCGTCTTTATCGACGGATTCCCAACGCCCCGTCAGTAAGTTTTTCTGAGTAACGGGAAATACGGACTCAAGCAAAAACGCATTGGTGCCCAATTCAGTCGCCGTATCGTGGTTCCGACCGAAAACGGCGCTTGTGGACCAACTCGAATTGTCGATGTCCCGCGAGTATTCCACAGATGCCGTTGTCCGCACGACGTCGCCCGGTTCGAGAGCCTCGGGATGCGCCAGACGGCCAATAGAAACTTGTGCCACCCAATCTGGCGTGGGAAACACAGACAGTCGAGTTGACCAAGAATCCATCGCGCCAGCGCCGATGTTCCAGCGGTTTTCATTCGGCTCGCCGCCATGAAAGCCGCTTGCCTCCAGGCGGATGATCTTATATTTCACGCCGGCCGTCACAACTTCATATGAAATGTGCGTCGAATCCTCCCAGTGGTGGCCGATCGGAGCTTGGGGAATTTCGGCCGCGGAAGCCCGGTGAGGGTAGGCGATGGGTCCGAGTGCGGGATCACCCACTGGCGCAAAGTACAATTCAAAAATCGTATTTTCGCCCATCGCCCGCGCATAGTGCACGCCAGCACCCATCACAAAATTATGCGGATGCTGACCATCTTCGATCGGTTTGCCGTAAGCAGTTTCGCCAGTCTGGAATAGAAGCGGATACTCTCTGTCCGTGATGGTTGCTGG
>JASHRL010000006.1 GCA_030037355.1 Candidatus Acidiferrales bacterium
CCCACGCCGAGGATAGCTGCAAAATAGCCGTCCGAGAAGAATTTGCCGAGGAATCCAGATTGTCCACTTCCGCGTAATCTATCCAGAGCAGCCGAGGAAATGTGAATCGGGCGCGCGACGCTGAAACAAATGAATCCGATTGGTCGCTTCTCGAGCGGGTCGTCCATCGGGACGAATCTGCGCTCGCAGCTCTCTACGACCGATACAGCGGACTAGTGTACTCACAAGCAATGCGAATTCTTCGCGACTCCGGGGTGGCGGAGGAAGTTTTGCAGGACCTCTTCTTTCAAATCTGGCGCACGGCTGAAAAATTCGATCCGGCGCGAGGCTCTCTGCCCGGATGGTTGCTTGTCGCTGCGCGCAATCGTTCGATTTCGCGCTTGCGTCGGCGGGCGCCCGGCAGAGAGGAATTCGTCGAACAAGACGTAGTGTTTCCATTCAACATTGAGACCGCAGCAGCGCAGAATCAGCTTCTTGGTCGCGTGAAGGCTGTGCTTGTTGGGCTGCCCGATGGTCAGCGCGAAGCCATAGAATTCGCATATTTTCAAGGAATGTCGCACAGTGAAATCGCGGATCGAACTGGCGCTCCGTTAGGAACAGTGAAAACAAGAATTCGCACGGCAATGGAGATTTTGAAACGGTCGCTCGCGTGACTTACGGCCATCCAATTCGGGATGAAGACTTGGAGCTCTTTGCTCTCGGCGTTCTTGAAGAAAAAGAGAGCCACGAGATTCAAAAGCACATGTCTGCGTGTCCGGAGTGCACGAGAAGGCTCGCGGAGGCGCGCGGACGAGTCGCACTGCTTTCGCTTGCCTCGCCGGAAGAAATTCCGCCCGCCGCGGCGAAGCAGAGGCTGCTCGAAGGAATTCGCGCCGAAAAGTCCACACAGGCCGAACCTTCTCGCGGCCGCGAAACGCGTCGTGCCGCGCGCTGGTGGAGCACAATATGGGCGCCGGCAGCGATTGGTCTCGTTGTCATATCGATTTTCTTGTGGTACGGCAATCGCCAACTCGACAATCAGCTGGAAAGCATTCGCCAGCAGATCGCAGCCGATCAGAAGCAGATCCAGCATTCGCAAGCCCTGGTGACGATGCTTGCGGCTCAAGACACGATGACCGTCAAGCTCGAGGGCACTCAGAACATGCCCAAAGCCTGGGGAACGGTGAAATACAATCCGCGGATGCAAATGATGTGCTACAGCGCCGATTTGCCCGAACCACCGCCGAATATGGTTTACCAGATATGGGCGGTCCCTGAGGTGGGCGACCCAGTCAACGAGGGCATTTTCATGCCGGACGCTGCCGGGAATGGTAAGATGCCGATGGCAAGAGTCCCCTCGGGAATGTCCTGCAAATGGTTTTGCGTGACGATTGAACCCGAGGGCGGCAAGCCACGGCCTACGGGACCGAAAGTGCTGGTTGGCACCTTATAGTATAGTCACGGGAAGTTGCAAGAGGTCCGGCAGCGCGATGCGAAAAACCCTGAAGAGAGAAATTAAGCCCGGCATCCAATGCGTTGTCTCTGGCGTACTCCGTCCAATAGGGAAAATACCGTTGGCGGGGTGCATGCCGGCGGAAGCCCAGTAGGAAAGAGGAAAGGGAGGAATCACATGAAGAAGCTGTCGAATGTGCTCGGCGTGACCGCCCTGGCGTTCTTCGCCTTCGGTTTGGCGTCTAGCGCCAATGCGAAGCCACATACTTGGACAGGCTGGATCAGCGGTGCGATGTGCGGCGCCAAGGATGCAAGCGCGGCAAAGGCGGATTGCGTGAGGTCCTGCATCAAGAGAGGCGACAAATACGTCTTCGTGAACACGAAAACACAGAAGGTTTATCCCATTGCAAACCAGGACGCCGTCACGGATTCGGCCATCGGCAGCGAAGTTATGCTGACGGGCGAATTGAACAAGGACGGTTCCATCAAGGTTGACAGCATCAAAGCGTCCGGCATGTAATTTCGGAAACTTCTGCCTTCCAGGCGCGGTTGACCTCATTCCATCGAGGGGACCGCGCCTTTTTCATTTTCGGAAATTATCTTTGCAATGCAGGGATTTTGTCGGTTCCCATGAAAGGCCGGAGAGCTTCGGGAATGACGATGGAGCCATCGGCCTGCTGGTAGTTTTCGACAATGGCGATCCACGTGCGACCGGTGGGAAGCCCGGAACCATTGAGCGTGTGCACAAACTCACTCTTCCCACCTTTGGGCTTGTAACGAATGCCAGCGCGGCGCGCTTGGAACGCTTCGCAGTTCGAACAGCTCGAAATCTCCATGAATTCGTTGGACGATGGCACCCAGACTTCGATGTCGTAGGTTTTCGAGGAAGCAAAACCTATGTCTCCTGTGCAAAGCTGGATTACACGATAGTGGAGGCCAAGGCGCTGTAACAAATCCTCAGCGTCGCGCACCATTTTTTCGAGTTCTTCGTAGCTTGTTTCCGGCCGCGTGAATTTGAACATCTCCACTTTCTGAAATTGGTGCTGACGCTTGATTCCGCGCGTGTCTTTACCCGCTGCGCCGGCTTCGGAGCGAAAACATGCGGTCCATGCGCACACATTGATGGGAAGCAGGTCCGCATCGAGCGTTTCATCGCGATAGAGATTTGTCAATTCCGTCTCGGCAGTGGTTGTCAGCCACAAATCCGTATTTTCGAGGCGAAACATATCAGCGGAAAACTTGGGAAGCTTGCCATCGGCGATCAACGATGCCGTGTTTACAATAAACGGAGGCAAAATTTCCGTGTACCCCTGCTCGCGCGTGTGCACGTCGAGAAAAAAATTGGCCAGCGCGCGTTCGAGACGCGCGCCTGCTCCGCGATAGAGCGCGAAGCGCGCTCCCGCAATTTTCACCGCGCGTTCTAAATCCAAAATGCCCGTACGTTCGCCAACCTCCCAGTGCGGCTTGGGCGTGAAATCGAATTTGGGAGGCGCGCCCCACCGCCGGACTTCGACGTTTCCTGCGGCGCCGTCACCAATAGGCACCGAGCTATGTGGCATGTTCGGAACAGAAAGCATGAAATCGCGTAATTGATCATCGAGCTCGGCAACCTTGACATCCTCAAATTTGATTTCATCGGCGATCTGCTTCATGCGCGCCATCAGCGGCACGGCGTCCTTGCCCGATTTCTTCAGCCTGGCGACCTCTTCGCTGCCCATGTTCCGCTCGGCCTTCAGGCGTTCCGTGTCGGTGATGAGCTTGCGCCGCTCCGCATCAATCTTGCGAAAAACGTCGAGGTCAATTTTGGCGTGGCGGTTCGCAAGCATGCGCTCGACTTCATCGAGATGACCGCGAAAAAAATTCAAGTCCAGCATGGTCAGGGCAGGATACCGCAGGAGCCACTTTTCGCCAATGGCAGAGGGCAGCGTTTATTGTTCGAAACGGATGGATAGCACAGGATGAAGTTCGATCGCATTTGGCGCAACGCCGCGCTGGCGATGGAAGAAATCGAAAAATGCGACTCCCGTGACATCGACGATGACATCGCCCCGAGTATCGGCAAAGCGATCCGTAGGCATACCGAGCCGCAACTCAACTTCACGGCGCGCGTTTTCAAAAGAGCTTGCGTAGCGCGACGAACAAGCTGCGGAACACTCGTCGGAAGGAATTTCGGCGATCATTGTGGAACTGGGATCGTCGATGTCCGCAAGAAGCAGGTGAAAATCGCGGTCGTCTTCCTCTTTGATTCCGATAAGGTGCGCACGCACTGTGAAGACCTGGAATTCGAGCGGCGCGATTCGCGAGTCTTCCGGCAGAACCTGCGGCGCAGGCTGCGAGGTGAGCCACGCGACAGTAACAAGCCTCGGCGAAAAATTTACACTGGCGGAGTCAGAGTCGCTGAGCGTCTTGACGGCCCAGCGTTCCGTGCCACAGTGCATACCGCAACCAAAGCTGGATGATGGCGGGCCATGGCGTGCGACGGAATGAAACTGGTGGTAAAGATAGAGAGCGATCAGAATCAGCGCGATGACTAGAGGAATGAAACTGCGTTGTTGGCGGCGTGACGGCATCTCGCTGTTTGAAGCTCCTCTTTATCCTCCGCCTTTCTCGCGCATCGACTTTTCATCCCATAGATAAATCACGTGCCCATCCGGATCGGCGAGTTCCGCGCCATAACCCCAGAATTGTTTTCCTGGCGCGCGAATAAATTTGACCCCGGAAGCAGAAAGCTCGCGGTGTTTCGTTTCCACATCGTCAACCTGGAAATCATGGACACAGTCGCAGGCAGCGATGGGTTCGGCAACTTGTTCGAGAAAGAGCGTGAAACCTGCATCGTCCTGAAGCGCAGCAATGCCGAGCTTGT
>JASHRL010000045.1 GCA_030037355.1 Candidatus Acidiferrales bacterium
GCCGTACCTCGAAGCTGCGATTGAGTGTCTCGATGATTCACCGCTTTCGTATCCCGCCGCATCCAAGGAACTAATGGATGCTTACGAACAATGTTACTGGCTGCTCTTCAATCACGCACCCGATGCGCTCGCGCAAAAATCCAAGATTTCTCCAGCGTATGCGATGGCCGGATTACTGCCATTGGATGTGGACGAGAAGCAAGTCTTGCTCGAAATGCGCAACGAAGCGGACCGCCAAACGCATCTCTTTGAGAGATTGAAGGAGTGGTTACCACAGTTGCTTTACTTGAACGAGCGGCGCGAACGGGCTCGCGGCAATGGACATGCGCTGAATTAGCATGGCGACAGTGGCAAGGCTCGTCGCGCAGCATTAGAATGTTCTTGAGAGATCGATTATGGCGAAAGAAGCCGCGCGGCAGATGCGGGAAGAAGGTCCAAACAAAATGCAAACAAAACCGAACTCGCTCGGAGAGATGAAAAAGAGCACGTGGAATGAAGCATGCAGCGGGCAGCGTACGGTCAAGGATGAGCTTCGCGAAAACATGATGCGGAAGTTAGCGGCAGGCGAAGAGCTCTTTCCGGGGATTCGCGGTTACGACGACACGGTAATTCCACAAATCATCAACGCAATTCTTTCGCGTCACCATTTCATCTTGCTTGGCCTGCGGGGGCAGGCCAAAACGAGAATTTTGCGAGAGCTCACAGATTTTTTGGACGATGCAATTCCCGTGATCGCGGGCTGCGAGATCAATGACAATCCCTATCGCCCGATCTGCCGATCGTGCAAAGACCGTCTGCAAGCGGAGGGTGATGCGATTCCCATTGCGTGGCTGCCGCGTGACCGGCGCTACGTCGAAAAACTCGCAACCCCGGATGTGACGATAGCCGATATTCTCGGTGATGTTGACCCCATCCGTGCGGCAAAAGGCGGGCACGACCTTTCGAGCGAACTGACGATTCACTATGGCATGCTC
This sequence comes from Candidatus Acidiferrales bacterium, assembly GCA_030037355.1. Classification (GTDB taxonomy): domain Bacteria; phylum Acidobacteriota; class Terriglobia; order Acidiferrales; family UBA7541; genus DAHUXN01. The sequence continues at coordinate 975 of JASHRL010000045.1, forward strand.
CCGCGAGCCAATCGCGGCATTTTTGCGATAAACGAGTTGCCGGATCTCTCTGGCAAGATTCAAGTGGGCCTATTTAACGTCATGCAAGAGGGCGACGTGCAAATCAAAGGCTATCCCGTGCGGATGCCTTTGGATGTTTTGCTCGTCTTCACGGCGAATCCGGAAGATTACACGGCGCGGGGAAAAATCATCACGCCGCTCAAGGATCGCATCGGGTCAGAGATTCGGACGCATTATCCCGCCACGATTGATGAAGGCATCGCCATCACATCGCAGGAATCGTGGACCAGCCGTAACGGCGCTGTGCGAGTCGCGATTCCAAACTATATTCGCGAGGAGGCCGAGGAGATTGCGTTTCAGGCGCGCGAGGACAAGCGTGTCGACCGACGTTCTGGCGTCAGCCAACGGCTGCCGATTTCGTGTCTCGAGAATGCCGTGAGCAGTGCGGAGCAAAGGGCTATACGCAACGGGGAGAAATTGGCCGTCGTGCGTGTGGCTGACATATACGCGGCAATTCCCTCCATGACGGGAAAATTCGAACTCGAATATGAAGGCGAGCTTCGCGGCGCGGAAACCATAGCACGCGAATTGATTCGCTCGGCCATCGGAAAGACATTCACCAGATATTTTGCCGATACGAATTTACAGTCCATCGTGCAATGGTTCGAAAACGGCGGCGAATTGAAAGTCGCGGCAGCCGCGAAAGCGTCCGAGCATCTCGCGGAACTGAAAAAAGTCCAGGGCCTGTTTAACCACACGGCCGCGCTTGGCGTTGGACCGAAAGACGATCCTGCGGTGCAGGCAGCCGCCGCCGAGTTTGTGCTTGAAGGGCTCTGGGCCCACAAGCGAATCAGCCGCAGCGAAGAACGGGGATTCTACGCCGAGCCGAGAAAGGTTCCTGAGCCGCGCGACAGCCAAAGCCGCATGCCACGCCGCCAATTTAACTGAGGAAGGAGGATAGCCATGTCTGAATCGAGACCGCTCCTCACGCAAACCTGGTTTAATGCTCTGCGTGCGGTCCTCTATGCCTCTGGCTTCATTTTTTTCTTTGCATGGATTGCGCTCCAGTTGCGCGCTTACGATAGCAATTTCGGATTTGCTCTTCCTGTTGCAACCATCGCTTTCGGCATGGTCCTGGTGATTGTCGGTGCGGGTGTAGCTGTCTCTTGCATCGCGACATTTGTTGTTCGAGGCCGCGGCACGCCGGCGCCCTTCGATCCGCCGCGCCAATTCGTCGCCATCGGACCGTATCGCTACGTCAGAAATCCGATGTACCTGGGCGGTTTCACGCTATTGCTTGGATTAGCTTTTTACCTGTGTTCCGTTTCTATCGTGCTGATGGCCATCGTACTTATGTTTGCGATTCATTTATTCGTTGTCTTGTATGAAGAGCCTATTCTCAAACGCAAATTCGATGGCCCATACCAAAATTATCTGGCAACTGTCAGGCGCTGGCTGCCGCGCATCCCTCGCACCAGTGCAAGTTCGATTGTTCTATAGCCATGAAATACGTTCGCTACAAGAAATACACAGGGCAGGAAGCTGACGATATCGACTTGCAGGAACTGATGAGCCGGCTTTCGGATTTCTTTCTGCAAAGCGGCTTCGAATCTCAATTCTACGGCATCTCCGAAATGGATTCCGAGCGCTCGCCCGAGCGAATGATGGACCAGTTGCGCCAGGCCATCTTGCGCGCACTCGAAGAGGGCGACCTGCTCCCGCCGGAAATGATGGAGGAGTTGCTCGAAAATCCTGATCTCGCTCAGAATCAAAAATTGCGCGACCTGATTGATCAACTCATTGAGAGGATGACACAAGAAGGGTACATTTCTCCGCAGCCTCCCCAGGTCACGCCTCCGCCCCAACAGACTCCCGGTGGCCAGGTTGGTCCTCCGGGACAGCAAGAGATTTCAGCGCGGTTCGAAGTCACGGACAAGGCGCTCGATTTCCTCGGATTCAAAACGCTACGCGACCTGCTCGCTTCTCTCGGTAAGAGCAGCTTCGGGCGGCACGATACCCGCGATTTGGCGACAGGGATCGAGTCCGGTGGCACGTCTCGGCCCTACGAATTCGGCGACACTCTGAACTTGGACATTCCTGAGACGCTTTTTCACGCGCTGCGCCGGCAAAGCGCAAGCCATCGGCCGGCTGTTCCACTGGAGATCGATTACCAGGACTTGATGGTCCACCAGTGCGAATACCAGAGTTCCTGCGCAACGGTTTTGATGCTCGATTGCAGCCATAGCATGATCCTGTACGGCGAAGATCGCTTCACGCCGGCCAAGCGTGTCGCGTTGGCACTTTCGCATCTGATTCGTTCGCAATATCCTGGCGATTCGCTGCATTGTGTGCTCTTCCACGATAGTGCCGAGGAGATTCCCCTGGGAAAACTAGCGCGCGTACAAGTGGGGCCCTATTACACCAACACACGCGAAGGCTTGCGGCTGGCGCAGCGTATTTTGAACCGCCAGAAGAAGGATATGCGGCAAATTGTAATGATTACTGACGGCAAGCCCTCGGCGCTCACACTCGAAGACGGCCGCATTTACAAGAATGCCTTTGGGCTCGACCCGCTCGTTGTGACGCAGACGATGGAAGAAGTGGCGAAGTGCCGCCGCGCCGGAATCTTGATCAACACATTCATGTTGGCCAGCGACTACACGCTCGTCCATTTCGTACAAAAAGTCACCGAACTCTGCCACGGCAAGGCCTATTTCACGACGCCGTATACCCTCGGCCAGTACTTGTTGATGGATTACCTGCAGAAGAAAACCAAGCATATACACTGAGGAAGACCTGAGGCAGCCCCGGACGTATGCCTTCAGCCGATTTGCCGTTTGACAACTCGGCGCGACAGCTAGAGCCCTCAAGTGACGACGGTTATCGCTTGCAGCGGTCGAGCTGATTCTGCCAGGCAGCGCGCAAAAGCCTGTCGAAAAGTGATCCCGAAATCACATACTGATCGGGAGCAGCCGAAGCTATCGAATCGAAGTCCGTCGAACCTGGACGAAGCAGCGGCGCCCCAGCGAGGCGACCGTCTGTCTTTTCCGCTGCTTGTGTCAAATCGTTGTTCGTATGCACCTTGAACCCTCCACGAATCCCTCAGCCC
>JASHRL010000385.1 GCA_030037355.1 Candidatus Acidiferrales bacterium
TGTCGCTCACGCCACGTTGAAGGATGGTCGCGAGCTGGATTTGCCAGTCGTCATTGCGCTGCCGCGGCCCAGAGTTGCATTGGTCAGCGAGAGCGTACGGCCCGGCGCAGTGCCTTTCATTATCCATTTGGGAAATAATGATGAGTTGCCACAGGATGGGCAGCTTTCTCTGTTTCTGAAGTCGGAAGCTCCGAGTATGTTTCCCCGCACAGAAAGGATTGAAGTCGCGACAGTTGATAATTCCTTCGATGCGTTGCTCGATGTGAAGGCGGGCGATCTCGTCCTTGAAGACACACAGAACGTGCTCGCCGTGTTCGATCCGCTCAAAAGTTTCGGGCCCTCGGCTTTTGGCCCCCTGCATTTCCGCGCCGTGGATGGCGATGGAGTGACGGGAGATTGGCAGCCGCTCGCAAATCTGGTGAGGATTCCTGCGCTAAAAAATGTGCAGTGCCCGATCGCTCCAGACAAACAATGCACGCTGACCGGCGCGAACTTGTTCTTGCTCGATTCCGTGGCTTCGGACCCGCAGTTCAAGGACATGATTTCTGTTCCGGCGGGGTACGTGGATACGACTCTGACTGTGCCGCGGCCAAACGGGACGCTTCTCTATATCAAGTTGCGTGACGATCCCACCACGATCGATACAGTGGCGTTGCCTGTTCTTCCTGTTGCAGATTCGCAATAAGCGCCCTTGCGGCGTCATTTAAGAACACAACATCCACCTGAGCGGGATATGCGCGCAGGCGGGTGATACCTCAATGCCGTGAAATCATCTTCGATTCTGCGCCGCTACTTAGCCGCTGCTATGTCGGCGTCGAGTTTTTGCTCGCCCGCTTTTGCTTGCTGATCCAGCTGATCGAAAACAGCATACTGCGCTGCCGTAGGCCGCGCGTAACCGAGATCAATGTCGGCTGCAAGGTACGCGAGATAGCTGCGCAGCTTTGTTTCGTGAAGCAAGCTGCCTTCGCTGGATTTGATTTGTAGCTGCACCAACTCGCCGATTTCCTGATCGAGATCCATGGCCGCGCTCGCATGACCGCCGGCGACCAACTTGTCGCGGACGGCGATCGCTTCGTTGATTTTCTTATCGAGCGTATCGAGCGCTGTGTGAATCTTCATTTGCAGCGCCAGGCGAGCGGCGAGGTCGTCCGGGCTGGCCTTGAGGCGCGGATCGAGAGCGACTGTGAAATCTGCTTTGCTTACGTTGCCGCCATAGTCAAGCGTAACCGTGTAACTACCCGGAACCACAAGCGGTCCGTCGACGGTGTCGTCCAGGCCGCCAGCCGCGACCGGCGGTTGGAAACCCTTAACTTCCGTTGCATCGGCGTAACGCAGATTCCATTGGAAGCGGTTCATCCCGGGCTCAATGGAAGTGAGCCTCACTTCTTCTTCGTGTTTCTGTTGTTCCGGAGTCATTGCGCTCATTTGTTCTGCAGTCGGTTGTTTCGCTCGCTTCAGATGAAGGTCGAAGCTCCGGATCAGTTGTCCCTGCGCATCGCTGAATTCGAGTCTTACAGATGTGTTTCCGTCGTAGGCGGCCGGGATGTTGAAGAACACCGTTGCACCGAAGGCCGGATTCTGGCCTGCGTTCTCCGGCGTAAAATCGGGGTCTCCGGCGCCATAGGCATGAGTCAACCACGCTTCCTGCGGTGCGAAAACATATCCGCTAGCAGAATCCACGGATTGATTTTTCGTCAATTGCTCGAGAAGCGAAAGATTATCGAGCACCCAGAACGAGCGGCCGTGCGTCGCAATCGCCACCTGATTCTGTTTCGTATTGAACGCGATGTCGCGCACCTGCACCGTCGGCAAATTGAGCGCGAGCGGTTGCCAGTGCCCGCCAGCATCGAAACTGACGTCGATCGTTTTCTTTGTGCCGAGCAGAAGAAGGTCAGGATCGTTGGGATCCTGACGAAGATCGAAAACATAAGTGTCGTCGGAAAGACCGTCGGTGATTAATTTCCAATGCTTCCCGTAATCCTCCGTCTTGAAGACGTATGGTTTGAGATCGTCCCACATATAGCGCCGAGCTGCGAGATACGCCGTCCCCGCATCTGCGTACGAAGGCTGAATGGAATTGATCCACGAATGAGCTGGTAAATCCGGAGGGTTCACCTCCTGCCAGTTCTGACCTCCGTCGGTCGTGACGTGAACGAGACCATCATCCGAGCCTGCCCAGATTACATTGTCGTCGCGCGGCGAAACCGCGAGTGCCGAGATTCCCGGATAGACTTCCGCGCTCGAATGATCGAGGTCGATAGGTCCGCCGCTGGGCGCTTCGGTGATTGGTTCGTTGCGCGTGAGATCTGGGCTGATTTCTCGCCAGGTTTGGCCGAGATCATCGCTCTTCAGTACGCACTGCGCACCGATCAGCAGCTCTTTCGGATTCGAGGGCGAAAAAATGATCGGATGTGTCCAACCGAAGCGGTATTTCAGTTCGTCCGAAGCAGCGCCTTCTTGGTAGTCCGGCCATGGGCTCACGCTTTGATACTGGCCAGTCGCCAGGTCGTACCGGAGGAAGATGCTGAAATATCCGCTTCCGTAGGTGATGTTCGGATCGCCCGGCTGAGGCACGGAATACGTGCTTTCGCCGTAAGCGGCCCGCTCCCACGCGCCAAGAGGAATCGATCCGCCCGGGTCCGCGCTAGGGCCTTCGAACGAGCCTTCATCCTGCTGCGCGCCGTAGATATGAAAAGGGAACTGATCGTCGACATTCACATGATAGAACTGACCCGTTGGTTGGTTATCTTCCGCGCTCCAGGTCTTGCCGCCGTCGGTCGATACCGTCGCGCCGCCGTCATTTCCTTCCAGAAGAATGTTTGTGTTTTGCGGATTGATCCAGACGACGTGGTTATCGCCGTGCGGTGTTCGGAGTTTTGTGAATGTTTTTCCGCCATCGTGTGAACCCCATAGAGCATCCACTTCCGGCGCATATATCGTGTTCACGTTCTTCGGGTCACAGAAAATGCTCATATAATAGAACGCGCGCTGCCGCAGCTTCATTTCGTCATTCACGTGCTTCCAAGTCTTCCCGCCATCATCAGAACGAAAAACGCCGCCTTCTTTCGCCTGTATGATTGCGTAAACGATGTTCGGATTCGCTGCCGTCACGCCGAATCCGATACGGCCCAGTATGCCCTGTGGCAAGCCTTCGCTACGTGTGATGTTCGTCCAGTGTGCGCCGCCGTCCGTCGTCTTGTAGAGCCCACTTCCCGGTCCGCCGCTGGAAAGGGAATACGGCGTGCGCACAGCCTGCCACATCGCAGCATAGAGCACATTCGGATCATTCGGCTCCATCACGAGGTTGATCGCGCCTGTCTTGTCATCGACGAACAAAATTTTGTTCCATGTTTTTCCGCCATCCGTCGACTTGAACACGCCACGGTTCGCACCCGGAACAAAAACGTGGCCCATCGAGGAGGCATAGACAACGTCTGGATTTTTCGGATCGACGATGATGTTGCTGATCGTGTGCGTGTCGCGAAGTCCCATGTAATGCCATGTCTTGCCGGCATCCGTCGATTTGAAGATACCGTCACCGGGAATCATGTCATTGCGAATGTCGCTTTCTCCCATGCCCGCGTAAAGAATATTGGGGTTGGAAGGCGCCACAGCAATCGCGCCGACACTTGGACTTGAACTCGGCAGCGTGCCGTCAGAAATGTTTTTCCACGTCAACCCGTAGTCCGTGCTTTTCCAAATGCCGCCACCCACCGTGCCCATGTAAAAGAGATTCGCGTTTTCTGGAACGCCGGTGACAGTCACAACACGGCCGCCGATATAGGGACCGACGCTTCGCCAGTGAAGCTTGCCTGCAAGTTTTTCCGTCGAAACAGGGCTGGCAATAGCGGCCACAGCAAGACTTAGCAACATCGCAATCACGCTAAGGCCGGTAAGCAAACAAGAAGCTTTCCTGCTAACCATATTTTCATGCGAAAGAATGACAGGAATTTTCACGGCGATTCCCCTCCGGGCCTGCAATTTATTCGCCTCGACTCGCTGGGTCAAGCGTAAATCTTTGCCGCCAGCCAACTCTCGAGGCAATGCTCTTTCAGGCTGAAATTGGCTTTTCGAGGAATTCGGAAAGCGATTAGGAGACCACGGTTCTACATATTCGGACGATTCGGAGCGGCCGACGCGAATCAATCAGTTTTTTTCTTCTCCGTCTCTTTCGGCTTGGAGATTTTCTCTGTGGCGCCGGTCCAGAAAAGGTGGAAATCGCTGAAGCGATGGAAATGATGCAGGTAGTGGCCGCGATAAGCGAGATACACATCCACACTCTCGGGTAGCCACAGCGTCACTTTATGAGTCGTGAAGGCCACGGGCTTGTAGTCGATGACGAAATGGTCTGTATTGAGTTTGATCTCAGAAACCGGACGGACAAGGTCCGTTTCCATGTGCATGACCTGTCCGCCGCTTTCAGAAACCCATGCCAATCCTTTGAGCGGCAAGGAGTGCGTGTTTATTCCCGTGTCGAAAGTAGCCAGATAATTCGGGCGATCTTTCCGCTGCTCAAATCGGATGATCCATGCCGCTTTATCGTTCCATTCCCCGAGACCTTCGCAGCTCCACGTAAAATTGGGCTGCAAGAAAGGATGAAACACGAGTGCCAAAGCGGCATCGGAATCGATAAACTGCCCGGGCATACCCTCCGCGTTCACGCCTTGGTCGCGCATCTCTTGAACGCTGAACATATCGGGTCGCGGCTGGTTGATGAATACGAGATAGCTGAATGTTTGGCTCTGCGGCCTTTCCAAAACCTGATCCCGCTTGAGTTCCACGGATTCATATTCTTCCTTCGCTGAAAACTCCTGGAGATCGCTCACCATCTGCATAGCGCTCTTGCCCGCTACCTTCAGAATCTTTGTCAGCGAGCACGAAGCGCCCGAAATAATAAATGGCTTCTTGGCATCGATATCCGGCGGTGCCCAGTTTTCCCGGGGAGGCAGATCAATGTCGGACGCAACGACAAACGAACCGATCACTTGTCCAGCATCTGCGCCTGCCGGAACGGGCTTTTTCAGCTCCGGAATCCAGGCGCTGATTGTCTTGGCGTTCGTGTCGTTGGGGTAGTCCTTCAGGAAGGCTTCCAGCGCTATGACTGCTTTTTCGCGTTGCCCCAATCCCGCCAGAGCCTCGCCGAGCACGAGTTGATCGCGGCCAGCCTTGGCTCCTCCCTGTTTAATTGCCATCGCCGCCTGCTCGCGCGCATTCGCATAATCCTTCTGCTTCAGATACGAGCCCCCAAGCATGGAGTGGACATTCCATTTCGAGCCGTCCAATTGCGCTGCAGGAGCGAGAACGCGAATCGCTCCAGCGTAATCATTTTGTTGAAACCGTAGAGTGCCAAGCGCCACCAACGCCGGGACCTGTCTCGCGTCGGCGGAAACGGATTTCTCCAGATACGGCTTGGCCTTCGGCAAATCCCCGCTCAGGAAGAAGCACATTCCCATCAAGTAGTTGACATAGGGATTGTCCGGAGCCATCTCAAGGGCTTTGTGCAGATGTTTTTCAGCGGAATCAGTCTTGCCCGAGTCCAGATCCGTCGAACCTTTTTGTGCTTCTTTTTCAGCCTCTGGTGCCAGCACAAATTGTCCCGACGGAGGATGAAAAGCCAGCTCATCGTTCGGGTTGCGCATGAAGATAATCATGTTCGCTGAAGCGTCCACCGTGTCCAGCAGGCGAATGGGACGCAGCTCGGTGTGGTATCCGGCAGCTTGCACCTGCACTTCATACATCGTTTCAAGCTGCACGCCGCTAAATACCCAGATGTCATCTCCCGTCTTCTTCATGATCGGTACAGCGGCATCTTCTGAAGGCGTGATGATATTCACTTTCGGGGGGGAAGACAGCGGTTCGCCATCCTCGGTTCGCACATAGACCTGGATGGTTCCGCTGCGACTGTTCGCCAGTGGAAGGGTAGTGCCTGCCATGTCGGGTAAAGGGAGGGAACTCGGATCGCTTTGTGCATTCACGCATCGGGAGGTGCCCAGAAAGAGCACACCCGCGATGATTGGAATCGTAAGAAGCTTGGCCCTCATCACGCGCTCACAGAAACCGTTTTCTTATCTTTTCGTCCCGCTGACTGCAAAAACACCCCAACTGCCCCTACACTACGCCACGTTTATTTTCGTGTCAATCTTCCCATATTTGGCACTCAAGGCTTGGCGGTTCGTCACTGAGTTTCATATTAGGCGGCACGGTTCTGAAGCCGCAATGGTCAGAAAGCCGAGAAACATCTTGCCCGTTTTTCACGACCGACGTTGAGGCGTTTCTCAGGACGAGCGCGTCTTTGCGGGAGCCGCAAGAGCGACGGCGGATTCCGACGTGAGATAGAGGAACGTGAAGGTCTCCTGCAGATAGAGGCGTACATGCGTGTCGCTGTGGCTCAAATAGCCGATCGAGGCGTCCTGGCCGATATGAAGATCAAAGTCGCCGCCGCGGGTTGTCACCACAAAGGCGCCGTCAATGGCAGGCGCCCAAATGATCTTGCCTTCGACTAACCGCTTAACATGTTCAAGCACAGGATAGCCGTAATCACTTGTTTCGGCCAGCTGGGTATAAGCGTCGGCGCCGAGCAGAATAGAATACGGCCCATTAACGCCCACCAAGCGCAATTGGCTCAGGGCCTGTGCAAAGGCCTCGGGATATTTGCGCACATCGTCGGGGAGAGATTTCTTCGGATTGCTGGTGCCTCGACGCACGCCGGCGATTCCAGCGGCCTCGTAGCCTTCGAAGATCGCGCGGTCTTCGGCGAAGGCGAGCTTGCGCGCAGCGTCTTTCGCAGGCTGCCAGTCGGAATCATTGGAGCCGCGTTCCACATCGTCGATCATCTGGCGCTCAAGGTCGAATGGCACACGTAGCTCGACGAGCGCTTTCGCTTCGCGCTGGCGCGAAGTCACGCCTTCTCCCGGAGCCGCGATCGTGCGCAGGTGGCCCGTGCCGATAGCAGACAGAGTTGAACCTGCTGGCCCGTGGACGTCCACAACGCGGCGGCCAGCGAGATAGCGCTTTAGCGTGCGCGAAGTTTCCTCTTCGATTTGAGTCCATGCGGCATCAGAAATCGGGGCCAGCTCGCGATGCAGGTTATTCATGGAAATTTTCTCCTTTCAAACGACCGATGCCGAGCGAACCATCTTTCGGTGGCACAATCGCAGCGGAAGTCTCGGCGGACGCAGACTGGCCGGCGGTGACGCTATCCAAGAACGTGACCGTCGGGACGAAAAACAGATTCCCGGTGACCGCCGTGCTGAAATCGAGAATCCGATCGTAATTGCCGGGAGGCCGTCCGACGAACATATTTTCGAGCATTTGCTCGACCGTGCGCGGCGATCGGCTGTAGCCGATAAAA
>JASHRL010000386.1 GCA_030037355.1 Candidatus Acidiferrales bacterium
CGTTGGCCGCGCTCGGCAAAGCAGTTACCGAGGAAGCGGGACAAGCAATAGCCTCCCATTCGCTTGGTCAACAATGGCGGCCATGTTCGTTAGTGTATTGACCGCCACACCGAATTCCGCTGAGCCCTTGATCGGAAGCACCTGCTCCACCTGTCCAGCGAGGATGGTCAAGACCGAGTTCGGATTCGTGGCAAGGAAATTAAATACGGAAATCGTATTGCTGGCACTGTTCACCGTAACGCCCGTGCCGGTCTGATAATTGTAAGCCAGAGCTGTGGGATTAATTCCCGCACGCATGGGTGTGGACACAAATGACCTGGGATCCACCACGTCCACATTATTATCCAGACTGTCGGCAAGAAGGAATGTATCAGTAACAGGGTCGTATGTGACGCCCATAGGGTTCTGGAAGTTGCTTACGCGGCCAGTAATGGAACCTGCGTTCGTGCCGAACAACCCTATCAAATCAAGGGTGCTGGGCAAACTGCTTCCCTGATTCGGCCCGCTTGTGGTTGTGACTGCAGCAACATTATCGATGGGGTCTACGGCAACGGCGAAGGGAGTTTGATCAACGTCAATAGTGCCGACCGCCGTATTGACCGCGGTCGCGGTCGGACTGACCGTGAACAAGGTGATGCTGTTCGCATTCGTGTTCGTGACAATTGCCGTTGCGGTGTCCGGCTGAATCGCCACACCGGCCGGCTCGCTCCCAGTGTTAACTGTGGCAACGACATCATCGTTGACGTAGTCGAAGACCGTCGCATTATCGACGCCGTCATTCGCCACGACGCCAAGCCCCAGGCGGGGAAGGACAGCGACCCCCTCCGGACAATTACCGACAGTAAAGGTCTCTGTGACCGCAAGCGTCGCGAGATTCACCACCGAAACCGTCCCGGGACCGACGCATGTTCCCGCCTGCGTCAGCTGACCCTGGCTGCTAACCATGGCTTCGTTGAGGGCCGGATCGACGTCCACACCAATCGGATTCAGGCCAATCGGGACCGCACCAATCACAGTGAAATTCTCTTCGTTAGAAGTAGTGCCTCCGGAATTCATAACGTCCATTGCGAAGCGTCGAGGCGAAGCCAGCATCGTCCCAGGGATTGTGGCGACGGCCTGGCGCCCGTTCGCGGAAATCGTTGTGGAGACAGGCGTTCCGTCCAGGCGCACTTGTGCGCCGGAGTTGAATCCATAGCCGTTGAGCGTGACCGTCAGGGATCCTGAAGAAGACGTGGTGGTAGTATATGTGTAATTCGGACTGACGAGCGTAATCTGTGGAGAATAAATCGACCCGAGCGGAAAAATCGTCACGCCGCTTGCTCCCGCGATGACTGCCATATTCTTGCCCTGATCAATGGCGACGGCCGCAGGTGTATTTCCGAGAGGTACCGGATTGCCAATCGGCTGGTCCAAGGACATGTCGTAAGCAAGAGCAGTGCCGGCACTCGGATTCAGAATAACAGCCATGTTTGTTAGAGAATTGACAGCGACAGCCGCATTTCCCTGAGCAGCAGAAGGCGAGCTGGTCGTTTGGTCCACGAGACTAAACAGGCTCAAGTTCGGTAGGTTCGGATCTGTGAAAATAGCTTGATCCGTCACAGTGTTTATGGCGACGCCTTGGTCGCTCGTTGATATGGTGAGAGACGCAACAGGCACCGGCAAGTGAGCGACTTGCGTTGATGTGGCGGCAGTTCCCATATCCACTACAGTTATCGACCCGACTCCACCTGGTGTTACGACCGCCCAGTTCAATTGAGGCTCTATCGCAACCTGCGGGCTCGGCCCTGTACTAACGGGAGCCGTATTTGCGCCCGGCGCTGTTGCGCAATTGTTCGGAAGGTTGGGATTGGAGCCGCCAACTGTGCAGACTAGCGATGCCGCGCCGCCCGAAAGATCAACTATCGTGCCGATATTCGTATTGGAGTAGGCAACGAATGCGCGATGCGTGACCGGGTTCACTCCGACAGAAAATGGCAAGGGAACAGGCGTTGTTCCGGTTGGATTGCTGGGCAACGCAAAAGTCGAGACCGTCTGATTGACGAGATTCACGACAGAGAGCGTGCTATCCGCGCTGTTGACCACGACCGCCAAATGGAGAATGTCATCTACACCTACGCTCGTCGGAACATTGCCCACGTTCAACGTTGCGACGACGGAGGGCGGACTGGCGTCAAGGCTCAGAAGCGAAACGCTCCCCGCACTTCCGGGCGAACCTTGATTCACGATAACTGCCATTCCGAGTGCGGAATCAATCGCAACGGCAACAGGGGAAACTCCCACCGGAATCGGCGCCCCTACACTCGACGGGATATCCGCTGCCGACGGAGTAATGGCGAAGTTCGTAGAAACAATCGAAGGCAAGCCCGCATTTTGAGCATCGCCGCTTTGAAGCAGCAAAGGAAGCAAACCAGGCGTTGAAAATGGGACCCCGGAAAGTGAAACCGTCAACTGGCGAGAATTCGCAAGGGTCACAGGAACAGACTGTATGCCCGGAACAGAGGCTGTAATCGAGGGCGTGAAATATCCGCCATTTATTCCAACAGTGCCCGTATTCGTGCTGGCTGAAAAACTTGCAGGTGTCGAGGCGATCGCCGCAGGACGCACAGGCTGCACAGTCAGAGAGACGGGCTGAGCAATATCGCCGTTTTGACGCTCGACGGTGACCGGCAAAATCGCCGGCGTTGAAAAAAAGGTCGACGGAATCGTAGCGCGAAGTGTCGTGTCATTGACAAATGTGGTGGGAACAGATGTGCCGTTTACGAGGGCTTGGCTCGTTGAGAAAAAGTTGCTGCCAATAAGATAGACGTCCTCTTGCACGGACCCTTCGTCTGCAACGCTCGGTTCGAGAGGGGTCGTCGTCGTGGTAAAAGTTGGGTCGTTGCCCGTGGCGACGGTAATTGTCGCTTTGCCGGATTGAGTTGTATCGGCAGCGGAAGTAGCCGTCAGCGTGGCAGTTTCAGTTGAACTCGGAGCTGCGAAGCACGCGACGCTTGTGCCAGGCGGCAGTATGGGTTGATTTGGAATAACGGGCATCGGCACAGAGCACTGCGTCGGGGTAACTATTCCGACTTGTGTATCTCCGTTGGCGATCGTATTGACTGACCAAGTGACGCTACTGTTTGATGACCCCGTGACCGTGGCGTCCAACTGGAACTGTTCACTGGTTCCGATTGTGGCGGTTGTGGGCGTGATGGTCACACGGATGCCAGAGTCCAGACTGATGTTTACGATCGCAAACACTTCGGTATTGGCCTGCGAGACGGCCACAATGCTGACGCTTGAAGCATTGGGAAGTTTCGCTGGGGCCGTGTAAAAGCCAGTGGTGAGGATCGTCCCCAGGGCAGAACTTCCGTTAAGAACACAACCGTTCGGCATCGCGATATTGGGAGCGTTAGAGGCTCCTGTGGCCTCACTCGCTGGGGCGACCTCGCAGACGTACCACGTTACAAGCTCATTCGCATTTCCTGCCACAACTGCGCTGAAGGACTGAGAGCCGGCCAAGATGACGGTCGCTTGCGCGGGCGTGATCGTAACGGTCATCGTCGGGCCTGAGCCGCAGCCAGCCATCGCCGCAGCAGCAATCAGGATCATTCCCAGCTTCCTAAATCTCATCCAAGCGCCTCCCAAAATATTTCCTCGATTCTTTGGTAATATCATTTCTTCCCGCCAGCCACAAACTCCACTGGCCCACACCGCGTCACTAGAATGTGCGGCCCACCGTGAATCGAAAAGTGCCATGGGGTTCGACAAGCCCCGTGGGAAATCTCTGAACCTGCTGATCAAGCAATTGCTGCAGCACCGGCTCAATCTGCGACTGCAGAACACCCGGCGGCAAAGTAGCCATCTCTCCTGGACTGATGTAATAGGCGCCGCGCGGCCCAACGAGCGTCTCATTCAAGCGCAGGGCATTGAATGCATAGTAGAAGCGGAATGGGGCATGAACAATCGGCAGGAAGACAACGAATTCAACTCCCGAAGAAGTGCGCGGCTGGAAGTTCGTCCCCGGAACGATTGTCAGCCGCTGGGATACGGTCGTGTTGGGGAAAAGAGCATTCGGAAATTCTGAGTTCAGTTGCTGTTCCGCCGTAGAATCAACTTGCAATTGGCTGGGCCGAAGGATGCCATCCAACCCCGCATCCGTGAAGAGATTCATGCTTACGGGACCGGCAATAGGGATGCGGTATTCGAAGTTGAAAACCCCTTCGACATCACCACCGGGCCGCGTGGCGAAGTACTCTAGCATCGGAACGGAGATCTGTTTTGTTACAGGCGCCCCAGTTGGTCCTAATTGCGTTGGATCTGTAAAAGTAATCGTCCGATTGATGGAGGCAGGAATGTAAGTCCACGGCGAGATATTGAAGAACTCAAAACCACGAATATCACCCTCGCCGCCGAGATAGAAGCGATTAAAGGGCGGGACAACCTTACCGCCATAGCCAGTGATCCACCCAGACATGAATCTGATACCGATGACATTTCTCTTGTGATACGTCGGATGGAAATATTCCATCTGGAACGAGTTAGCAACCGAATTCACATTCCCGAGGAGAGGCCCGCCCGTGAATCCGACGGAGTACGAAAAGCTCTTTCCATTCGTGGGATTCATGGAGCTGTTGACCGTGTTGTATGTGATCGAAGGCGTGAGCGTGCTGGAAACGATTCCGTCCAACTGCGACGGACCGGCCAGGCTGCTATATTGCAAGGATTCAAACAACAACTGAGACGCCTGGCTGAAAGTACTTATGTTGCTTTTCGTCCAGCCATAATTGACGCCGATGCGCGTGAAAGCAAAGCGGTGCATCGGATAGCTGGCAAAGAGCGTGAAACCTTTGCTGTTTTGGCTGTAGTCCTGCGCCAGCGCGGGGTTGATGGCGACCGACTGGCCCACCAAGATGGACAATTCTCTTTCCTGGTTAAAGTTGTATTTGTTCGAGAAAATCGTGAAGCCGGTGGAAATTGGGCGGTCAAAAAGATAGGGCTCAGTGAAGCCGAACAACAAGCTGCTCTCGATACTTCCAAAGCTGCTTGAGAAGGTAAGCGTCTCGCCCAAACCGAGGAAATTGTTCGTCTGGTAGGCCAGGCCCAGGAATGTACCCGCCAGCCCACTGACGCCGCCATTGAAACTGATGGACTGCTTGCCCTTTTCTTTCACCTTTAGCGTGATGTCAACCGTTCCCGCTTTTTCGTCTCGTTTCAGGTCGGCGTTCTCTTTCTTGATCTCGTCGAAATACCCCAGCTGATTCAGGCGAAGGATACTCAGCTCCCACAGACGGTCGTTGAACAAACTGCCTTCATCGAGCAAGATCTCGCGGCGAATGACTTTGTCGCGAGTCGTCGTATTGCCCTGAAATTCGATCCGGCGGACATAAAACTGTTTTTCCTGGTCGAAGTCGAGGGTCAGATTGATGGTCTTGGTTGTCGGATCTTCATCGAAACTGGGCGTTGCAGTAAAGTCGATATATCCGAAATCACCATAGAGTTTGGTGTAGTCATCGATGGCCTTGCGGACCTTCGAAACGTCAAAAACCTGCCCCTTCTTTACCGGGAACATCATTTCCAAAAACTCCGGCTTGAAGTAAAGATTTTCGTCCGGATTCGCGCTTCGAATGACGATACGTCCCATGCGGTACTGCAGGCCCTCTTCGATCGGAATGGTAATGTCGGTGCGAATGCTGCGACGGTGTCCCACGAGAGGCAATCCATCCAAACCGAGGCCATTGTGCTCAGTCCGGACTGTCTTAAGAATCGGATCTTTTACGACGACTCGGAAATACCCGTGGTCGCGGTACAAACCTTCGATTCCCACTCCCATATCCTCGTCGAGATTATTCTTGTCATAAGTTTTGCTGAAGAGATTGATCGTTGCAAATCCCAACGGAACTCCGACGGGCCGGGAGTGCTTCATGGAGCGAATAATCGTGTTGGCCGTGAACACATGATTTCCGGTGATCGTAATGCGGCCGACCTTTACCTTCGGCCCTTCGTTGATGTTAAACGTGAGACTCACTGAATTTGTAGCGGGAATCTTCTGGTATACAGGCTTTACCGTGGCAAACATGTGCCCATGCTCAGCCAGGAGTTGCTGGATGACAACTTCCGCGCGCTTGACTTTGGTCGGGTCAAAGCGACTCTCCACAGTGAGATCGACTTTGCGATCTTTGTAGGCGTCCAAAATGTCCGATTCTGAGACCGATTTATTTCCCTTGTACGTGATATTGCGAATCGTCGGCCGCTCAGTGACGTAGAACACGACGACGCGACCCAATGGATTCTTGGGATCGTTCTCCACTTCGACGCGAATATCCTCAAAGAATTGCGAATTCCACAACGCGCGGAAGTCCCGCCGAATGGCGTCCGGGTTGTAGGGATCGCCGACACGCGAAAAGATTCTGGCCATCAGCGTTTCGCGCTGGATGCGCAGGTTGCCCACGAAGTCGATTCGCGTGATAACAAGCTGCTGTTGCTGTTGGGAATTGGCAGAATTCGAGTCCTGCGCGTTAGCCACGGAAGGACAAAAAACGAGGAAATATCCACACACCAGCAGAGCGAGCGGTGTGAATTGCAGACAGCATTTTCTCCTTGCAGCTTGACGTAAAGTCAAGACCGCGCTCCGCCATACAAAGTTTAGTACTCCCCCGCCAGACCGACCCCTCGCCTGGCTCGCGCGTGTAGGATTCCCTAGTTGGCCACTGGGGTTGCTTCGACGACCGGACGGAAGCCCAAGCCATCAGTCGTAAGATAAATCTCCATGATGGCAGGGCGTTGAAGCCCGCCTTGAATCAACGCCTCCGAAAGCGGATCCTCGACATACTTCTGAAGAGCGCGCCGGAGCGGACGCGCACCATAGTTGCGATCGGTGCAAGTTTTTTCCAAAATCCACTGCCGTGCTTCTGGCGTCACTTGAATCTGCACTTGACGGTGCACGAGCGTATCGTTGATTTGGTTCACGAGCAAATCAATAATGCGCAGCAAGTCGTCGTCGGTCAGCGCATTGAACAAGATGACTTCATCCAACCGATTCAGGAATTCCGGATTGAAAACCCTCTTGACCTCGTTCATCACCAAGTCATCGAGGCTCTTCGCATGCGTATCGCCTTCCGAAGAAGCGAAACCGAGCGTGACCTGTTTCTGAAGGGCGCGCGCGCCGATGTTGGAAGTCAATATCAGAATCGTATTCCGGAAATCAACCGTATTCCCGAGGCCATCGGTCAACTGGCCATCTTCAAAAACCTGCAAAAGAATATTGAAAACGTCGGGATGCGCTTTTTCGATTTCATCGAGAAGAATGATCGAATAGGGCGTCCGGCGAACGCGCTCAGTCAATTGCCCGCCCTCTTCGTATCCCACATATCCCGGAGGAGCTCCAATCAGCTTCGATACGGAATGCTTCTCCATGTATTCGGACATGTCGAAACGCACGAGCGATTTCTCGCTGCCAAACAGGAACTCGGCGAGGCGGCGCGCAACTTCTGTCTTGCCCACGCCAGTCGGACCCAGGAACAGGAAGCAACCGACGGGGCGCCCCGGAGCCTTGAGGCCGGCGCGGCTGCGGCGAATGGCGCGTGCCAGAGCCGTGATGGCTTTATCCTGACTGATGATGCGCTTATGCAGTTCTTCTTCGATGCGCAGCAGCTTTTGCTGTTCGTCTTCCTTGATGGCAGTCACGGCAACGCCTGTCCAGCGCGCCACAACTTCTTCAATGTCGTCGCGGGTGACCGTGCCCGTCGAAGAGTCGTCGATTTTCAGTTTTTCGCGAAGCGAGCGAAGATTTTCCTTTTCCTTGCGCTCTTCTTCAGAATAGAAGCGGGCTTTTTCGAATTCGTGATTGGCGATCGCCGTTTCCATGCGATGGGTGATGAATTTCACGCGTTTCTGCGCTTCGGAAACTTCCTCGGGGAGCATGGCCTGGCGAAGCTTGACGCGCGCGCCGGCTTCGTCAATCAGATCTATAGCCTTATCCGGCAAGAAACGATCCGGGATGTAGCGATTCGAGAGATACACCGCGTATTGAATCGCTTCGTCCGTGTAAGATACGGCATGAAATTTCTCGTAGCGATCGCGCACTCCCTGCAGAACACGGATGGCTTCTTCTTCGTTTGGAGCGCCAACTTTTACAGCTTGAAAACGCCGCTCGAGCGAACGGTCTTTTTCGACTGACTTGCGGTACTCTCCGGGAGTCGTCGCGCCGATACACTGAATTTCGCCGCGGCTCAGCGCGGGCTTCAAGATGTTGGCGGCGTCGAGCGAGCCTTCTGCAGAGCCCGCGCCGACGAGTGTATGGAGCTCATCGATGAAGACGATCGCGTTCTGGCTCTCCATCAGTTCCTTCATGATGGTTTTGAGCCGCTCTTCGAACTGGCCACGATATTTCGTGCCGGCGACAATCAAAGAAAGGTCGAGAGAAAGTATGCGTTTGTCTGCGAGGAATGGCGGCACGTCGCCGTCAGCGATACGCTGAGCCAAGCCCTCGACGATGGCCGTCTTGCCCACGCCGGGTTCGCCGATCAGAACCGGATTGTTCTTCGTCCGGCGGCAGAGGATCTGAATGGCACGCTCCAGCTCGCGATCGCGCCCAACCAGCGGATCGAGCTGTCCGTCCATAGCCGCTTGCGTCAAATCGCGACTGAATTCGGCGAGTAAAGAAGTTTCCTTGGGGCGATTGACAGGCACTTTTTCCCCCGCACTGCGCGCCATTTCTTCGCGCACTCCGGAAAGCCGCAAGCCACGTTCTTGCAAGATCTCTGCGCCGAAGGATTTCTCCTCGCGCAGAATGCCCAAAAGAAGATGTTCGGTACCAACATGCTTGTGATTGAGCCGTTCGGCTTCCTCCGCGGCGTAATTCAAAATGCGCCGACATTCCTGGCTCAAGGGAACTTCAACAGAAGTGGAAATGCGTTCGCGCACGGTGATGCGCGACTCAATTTCCTTGCGAATGGACTCGATAGAACCGTGAGTACGCAAAAAGCGATTGGCCAACGCCTTATCTTCGCGCAGCAGACCGAGAAGGAGATGTTCCGTCTCGATATAGGGACTGCCGTACTGACTCGCTTCGTAGCGCGCAAAGAAAATTACGCGCCGCGCCTTTTCTGTATAGCGTTCAAACACGGGTCACCCGAGCCCTTCCGGGGCTGAAGACGTCCCCGACGCGGCGCGCCCGGAAGCGCGACGCGTGAATTTTCCATCGCCTTGCTTCAACAAACCATGCTCCAAGCTCAGCACGCGGTCGGCGCGCTCAGCCAGATATAGATTGTGAGTTGCAAGAACCGAAGTCAGATGATGAGACCGATGCAGGCGCCGCAGGAGCTCGAAAATCGACTCCGTGTTCGCCTCGTCCAAATCGCCCGTCGGCTCATCCGCCAGCAACGCGCGCGGGCAAGCCACCAAGGCTCGAGCGATCGCCACACGCTGTTGCTCACCGCCAGAAAGTTCGCTGGCGCGATGCCCAGCGCGGTCGCCCAGCCCCACCTCAGTAAGCCACTCTTGCGCAGTCTGCAATGCCGGGCGCCCCGCCGCACCTCGTATCAGAAGCGGCATCGCGACGTTTTCCGCCGCAGTGAAATCAGCCAAAAGCTGATGTCGTTGCCAGACAAATCCTACCGCAGAGCTGCGGAAATTTTCCAGATCACGCTCCCCAAGCGTCTCCAGCAAATTTCCGTCGAAGTATACTGTACCGTTCGTGGGCGTGTCTAGGGCAGCCAACAAGTGGAGCAGCGTGCTTTTGCCTGATCCCGATGGGCCAACCAGCGCAACCATTTCACCGCTCGAAATCGAAAGGCTCACTCCATCGAGGGCCTTCACTTCCGCACCGCCCGAGCCAAATACCTTCCGCAAGCCTTCCACGCGAAGAAGCGGCGTTTCCTCCGCGCGCGCGATTCCGATCGCATCCTGCGCCGTCACCGTAGTTGTCGCGTTGCTCGCCATGACCGCAAGCTCTGCAATCTCCTGTTCAATTCCTGGGCCGAAACCCGTTCGGCTTATTGCTTTAGTTTCTTTCTCTTATCGATGAGTGATTCCAGCCCCTTTTCTATGGCTCCAAGTTCTTGCACATTTTGTGTGCAAAAGTTCCGCTATCCTCTCGAACTATTCGTGATGACCCGAATCGTTACATTTCATTGTAGCACGTTGCGTTTCTTCTCGGCCGTTCACGAAGTTCCAAATTTGCCCCCGATGACAAGTACTTCCGTCATGGGACTTGAACAGCGGTTACACTCATTAAGATGCGCATAACGGCGTCCAAGCTCGAGATTCCAGCGGTTTTCTCGGGTCATTCCGAGCGAAGGATTTCGACTGGGAGTGTCCGCGCGGCGGCGCGAGCGGGGTAAATCGTCGCAGCCGTAGCTATGATCAACGCGGCTGCCGCGATCCACACCGCATCCCACCCATTCGAGTGGAATGGGACGTACGGAATCGAATAAACCTCAGGATTGAGGGGCACAAGTTTCCAGCGATTGGCGATCCAGGAAAGCGAATATCCAATGGCAAGGCCCGCTGCCGTTCCTGCGACTCCCACCAAAAAGCCTTGCACAACGAAAATATTGCGGACTTGGACGCGACGCGCGCCAAGGGTCATTAGGACTGCAATGTCGCGGGCCTTCTCTGTGACGGTCATAGCCAGCACAACCAGAATATTGAGACCTGCCACGAACGTGATTAATCCGATGAATATTGCCGTAACAAGTTTCTCAAGGCTCATGGCGCGAAAAAGAGCCTGATTTTCTTCCATCCATGTCGTTATGTGATAGTCCGGGCCAGTTTCTCGGGCCAGCGTGTCGGCAATTTCCGCGGCATCGTCGAGATTGTTGACACGCACTTCCAATATGTTCACGACGTCGCCGATCCCCGCGAGGGATTGCGCTTGCGATAACGTGATGAACGCCCAGTTGGCGTCATAATCGTAGAAGCCCGAGCTGTAGATTCCTGTTACGCGAAAGCGGCGCGAATTTGGCTGTAGTCCGAAGGGCGTAAGGCTTCCTTGTGGGGTTAGCACAGTAACGTAGTCACCTAGCTTGATTCGCAGGGTATCGGCGAGAATGCGGCCAATCAGAATGCCAGGAATGCCGTAGGAATCGGGTGTGAAATCGTCGTTGCCCGAAACGATGTGATCAAGCGCGGAATCCCAGGTCTTCTCGAGAGGAACATCAATGCCCTTGAGCACCACACCCTGCGCGCCGCTACCCGCCGAAAGGAGAACCTGATTGTAAACCGCAGGCGTGATTTTGGCGACACCGGGAGTGGAAGCGAGGCGTGCCATCAGTTCACGGTAGTTGCGAATGCTGTCAGTGCCATCTGGTTTGACATTGATATGCGCGGTGACGCCCAGTAAACGATCGCGAATTGCCCTGCGTGAGCCCGTGTTCATAGCCAGCGCGATCACCAGCGTGGCCACACCTGCGGCAACACCTACGACCGAAAGAAAGGTCACAAGCCTCAGTACCGGCGGCTTGTATTTCGACCGCAGATACCGCCGCGCGACCATCCATTCGAAACTCATGGAGTTGTTTCGCCAGCGGCTGTGGCAGCAGCATCCGTGTCCGCGTCTTTCTGTGGGCGCAGCGTCGGAAAGAGAATCACCTCACGAATGGAGTGCGAATCCGTGAGTAGCATAACCAACCGATCGATGCCGATGCCTTCTCCGGCCGTGGGCGGCATGCCATGAGCCAGCGCGCGGATGTAATCCCAGTCGACTTCCTTTGGCATTTCCGCACCACCCGATTCGACCTGCGCGCGGAAGCGGCGTTCCTGGTCGGCGGGATCGTTGAGCTCGGAAAAACCATTGGCCAGCTCCATGCCGTCGATGAACAATTCGAAGCGCTCGGTGACCGAAGGGTCGTCTTTCCTGCATTTCGAGAGCGGAGAAATCTCCGTCGGAAAGTCATAGATGAACGTGGGCTGAATCAGATGCTCTTCGGCGACAGCTTCGAACAGGGCGCCCGTCAATTCTCCGGCCGAGGATTTTTCGAGTTCGGCGATTGGGTCTAGGCCCTTCATGCGCGCATAGGCGTTGTACCGTTTTGCAAGCAGCCCCGGCCCGTCAGGTCTATTTAGTTCGCTTTCCAGCGGTGCGCCACCACTGTCAGAGAGTCTCTCTTCCTCCGCCGGCCAAAATTTCTCAATCGCCTTTCGCATCGAGAGCTTTTCAAAATGGCCAAAATCGATTTCGCGCGCGCCATATTTGATTTTCGTATCGCCGCAAACGGATTTCACGATACCGGCAAAAAGCTCCTCTGTGAGCTTCATCAGGTCGCGGTAGTCGCTATAGGCCTCGTAAAACTCGAGCATCGTGAATTCGGGTGTATGAATCGCATCTACGCCCTCATTGCGGAAGTTGCGATTGATTTCGTAGACGCGGTCAAATCCGCCAACGACAAGTCTCTTGAGATAAAGCTCCGGCGCGATGCGCATGTAGAAGTCAACATCGAATGCATTGTGATGAGTCACGAATGGACGTGCGGTAGCCCCGCCGAGAATCGGGTGCATCATCGGCGTTTCGACTTCCAGATATCCCCGCGCATCGAAAAAATTGCGAATGTGGTGGATGATCTGCGCACGGCGCAAAAATACCTGGCGAGCGTGCTCGTTGGCGATCAAGTCCAGATAGCGGCGACGATAGCGTAGTTCGACATCGGCGAGGCCGTGCCACTTCTCAGGGAGCGGCAAGAGGGATTTCGTAAGCAAAGTCAATTGCTCGACCCAGAGAGTCAGCTCGTTCGTTTTCGTGCGGAAAAGATGACCGGAAACACCGATCAGATCGCCCATGTCCAGGAGCTGAAAGAGCTGGTAAGTCTTTTCCCCAACAATGTCGAGCTTGACGTAGATCTGTAGCCGCTGGCCTTGCCCCTGGATGTGTGCAAAACCCGCCCTCCCGTGGAGACGAATGGTTATGATCCGCCCGGCGAAAGTTGCTTGAACATGGGAAGCTTTCAGCTCGTCCGCGGTGCGCTGCCCATATCTTTCAATAATTTCCGCAGGTGTTTGCTTCCATTCGAACTTATGCGGGTAAGGATCAAAACCAAGGGCGGCAATCTGTTCGAGTTTTTTCTGCCGTTGGAGAAGCTGGTCGCGCGGCTCGAATTGCAGTGGTTCGGATTCCAAGCAAAATCCTTTCAGAAGATCGTGCGGCAGTATAGCGGTGGGATTCTCTCAGCGTCAAGAAAGGCCCGCGCTTCCTTGGGTCATGTATAATGCGGGTAGGGTTGGGGTCATGCCACTCAGGGCAAAAAGGCAAGTATCGCCGGCGCGCCGAAG
>JASHRL010000387.1 GCA_030037355.1 Candidatus Acidiferrales bacterium
CCCGGTGCTGTTGTTGTCCCAGGTGTTTGCGCCGCCAAAATTGTTGTCGAGATAATATTCATACAGCGAGCCGTGCAATGTTTTCGTTCCGCGCTTGGTCACCAACTGCATCTGGCTTCCCGCGCCACCATTGAAGTCCGCCGTCTGGTTCGACGTCGACACTTTGAATTCCTCGATGCTCGCGACCGGAATCGGAACCACCGCAGAAGGCGCTTGATTGATCCCCGAGCTGTGCATGGCGCCCGCGCCGCCCGCTGTGTCCGAACCGAAGCTTTTGATATATGTGTTGTTGTCGCCGCTCATGTCGTCGGTGGCGTACCCGCCGTCCAACTGGAAGGAGTTCTGGTCCGATTCCGCGCCGCCTGTGTTGCCATTGATGTTCTGGCCGGGCTCAAGAATGGCGAGAGTGGAAGCATCGCGACTCTGGTTCGGCAGATTCAAAATGATTGCGCCGCTCAGCGTCGTGCCCACTGTCGGCGTCACCGTTTGTAATTCCGCTCCCGGCTGCTCTGTTACCGTCACCGTCGTTGTGACGCTGCCTAGCTGCATCTTCGCATTGGCCGTGAGCTGCGTGCCGATCTTGACGGTCTGATCATGAATGACGGTTGTCGAGAAACCCGCCTTGGAAATTGTTATGTCATAAGTTCCCGGGTCCACGTCGGCGAAAACGTAGCGCCCCTGAGTGTCCGTCACCGTGGAGCGCGTCGTGCCGGTTGATTTCAACGTGATGGTCACCGTGGCGTTCGGCACGATGGCATTACTGGCGTCGGTCACGACGCCGACGATCATGCCTGTGCTGGTTGATTGTGCAAAAGCAGGCTTGGGCGACATCCCCAAAGCCAAAGTCAGAACAAAAATGCAGAAAAGGAACGCAGAAGCAAGGCGTTCCCATCGCAAACAGTTACGCATCGGCTACCTCCCACCTGAGTTTGAAATTTTTGAAGACGTATCCATAAATTCGAACATTCGCCCGCTAGAACTCGAATGCAGATGGCGGGCACTCCTGCCGACGGAATCTGTGGCAATAAAAAGGCCAAAACGTAGATGCTTGATTTGCGGTTATTTACGGGGAAAATGCGGTCGCGAATTTATGAGTTCCTGGATGAGATCTGAGGGCGCTCGACGGGCTCTTGCATAGATGCTGGTATGGGCGCTGAAACCTGGTACTACGCCAAAGAATGGAAGAATTCAGTTTGAAATATCAGATTTGGGAGTTTCGTGATTTCGTGCGAGACGAATATGACGCAGAAAATGAGCGGCAGAATGCGCGAAATGGATGCGCCGAAATACACCCATCGGCGAGGCGCGCCGGGAATCGTCGCGCAAGAATGAATAATGAATACACTGCGCGCTTCGCGCAGCGATCGGAGATCCGGCGACGGAGCGATCGGCCGAGATCTCGCGCGAAGGCGAAATTAATTCGCCGGGATGTGATGCGGCTTCGTCGCCTCGGAGCCTGGGCCGGGTTCGGGCGCGGGCTTGGGCATGTCGGACGCAGCGAAGCGCGGAACCATATCGTCGGCCATGGCGACAGCGTAGACCGCCGCGGCGATTTCGACGGCGCCTTCGCGGACGTCGGGCTCGTAGATGCGCTCGTAGGTGTCGAGATTCGTGTGATGCGTGAAGGAGCCGTAGTCGAACGGATCCTGCGCGAGGCCGATGCCGGGAAGGCCGGCGTTGTTGAATGAAGTGCTGTCGGTGCCGCCGGTGCGACGGCTGTCGGTGGGGAGCGAGCCCATGAAGCCCCAATCTGCGAACGGTGCGAGAGCGTTGCCGATCATTTGCGCGGCGGCCTGCGGGCCGAAAACGCTCGCGCCGCGCGGCTTACCTGTGCCGGAGTCGATATTGAAATAAGCATCGAGCTTGGCGTACTCGGGCTTGGGATCTTCGAAGCTGCCGAAATGCTGGCGAACGTAAGCGAGCGAGCCGAGCAAGCCCTCTTCTTCGCCGCTCCACAGCGCGACGCGAATCGTGCGGCGAGGCTGCACATGCAACGCGGCGAGAATGCGGATGGCTTCGAGCATCATCGAGGCGCCGATGCCGTTGTCGGTGGCGCCGGTGGCGCCGTGCCAGGAATCGTAGTGGCCGCCGAGCATGACGACTTCGTCTTTCTTGTCGGTGCCGGAGATTTCGCCGATGGCGTTATAAACCGTGGTGCCGCGAGGGTATTCGCGATTCTGAATATTGATGCGGAGGGTGACGGGCGTGCCATCGTCCATGATGCGCGAAATGCGGCCGTAATCTTCGTTGCGCATGATAAGCGTGGGGACGGCGCGCGTCCAATCGTAAGTGTTGTTTTGCTGCGCGACGATTACGCCGTGGGCGCGGGCTGCGTCATTGACGCGCACGAGCGCGCCATTATCGACGAGGAACTGATCGACCTGGCGCGAAACTTCCGCGCGCGACAATTCGCCTTCCGGCAGCGCCAGTTGCTGAGGGAAGCGGAAGGGACGCGGATTCGCGGAGCTGAAGCGCGACTTCCATTCATCTTCGGGACGGCGCATGGGAGCGGGGAACATGTCTTCGGGAACTTCGACGTGCTTACCGACAAAAACGATCGCGCCGCGAACTTTGTCGCGGACGGAATTCAAATAGGCGTCGAGCTCCTGCTGCGTCGGCTGTTTCGGCGACTCGGGCTTCGCGGCTGGGGGCATCGGCGGCGGGGCCCAATTTGCTTGCGGCGGCGGTGGCACATCTCCGCCGAAGAAATTGAAGCCGCCGGTGGGCGCGGCCAATCCGGGAGGATCAATGAGAATGACGCGCGCGGTGACGACGCCCTTGGTGCTGGGAGTCCACGCGAGCGGCTTGACGATCAACTGACCGTGAAAGGGAGAAACGGCGTCGGCCTGCAATTCCATGTTCTCCCAACCGGGAACGGGCGTGGCGGCGCTGGGCGGCTGAAAAGTCCAGGGCTCGAGATGGACGTTGGAAAGGCCCCAGGAAGTCATGGTCCTGACGGCCCAGTCGTCGGCGGCTTTGAGATTGGGCGTGCCGGTGAGACGCGGGCCATAGACGTCGGCGACTTCGTGAATGATCCACATGATTTTGGAATTGTTGGTCTCTTCGGCGCGGATCTGCGCGTAGACTTCGGAAACTCCCGGAGCCTGCGCGGCCATAGGCGTGACGGCCATGATGATGAGTGCAGCGAGAGATGCGAGAATTTTTTTCACGGTTCCTCCTCGACGGCGCGAATGGCGAAACGCAGCGGAAGCCGGCCTGATTCTTTCCGGAGCGCCCGCCAATATACGCTTAGAGGAGGCTTCGCGCAATTTATTGGATTCGTGATTCGAGCCATGCCCCAAGAGAGAATGCCAGCGAACTAAAGAATGGGCAGGTTCCAAAAGTCTCGTAGGGACAAGATATGTACGGGCGAGCGCACTGATTCGTAAAGAATTGTGTCCAGATGTGGTGCATGACACTCGCTTCACCACGTAGATGAACGCTATAAACCATGTAACCGAGCAGCCAAAGCGAAGGCAAAACCCAAACCCATTTGGCCAACTGAGGCCTTATGCGTGTACCGACCAGCACTCCTCCCGCCAACGCCACTACGATCTCACCTACGTAGTGCGGTCTATTGAAGAATGTCTCAACTAGCGCACCCGCAGAATGTGATAGTAGCCTTGTCCCCAGGACAAGTACAAAAGCGAGAACGAATACGCCGATGACCACGCTTGCAGAGTACAAGCTAAGCTGCAGAAGACGAACAGCGCCCGGTCCTTCCCTCACTGTATTTGGGTCAATGTCCACGCTGCGTCGGAG
>JASHRL010000046.1 GCA_030037355.1 Candidatus Acidiferrales bacterium
GGTGGTGAAGGACGACGATCTGGTGATTTCGACGAAAGGCCGGTCGTTCTGGATTCTGGACGATCTTTCTCCTCTGCGCCAGCAGAGCGCAGATATCGCGAACGAAGTAGCGCACCTGTATCAGCCACGAGTGGCGTGGCGGACACGAATCGGCTCGACTAATCCTGCTTACTTTGCGTGGTATGGGCAGGACGCGCCGGATGGAGCGGTCATTGACTATTATCTGAAGGCCAAGCCTGCGGACAACGAGAAGGTCACACTGGAAATTTTAGACAGCGGCGGCAAGGTGATTCGGAAGTACTCGAACGAATCGAAGCAAGGCGATCAGCAGCCGGCAGAAGCTGGCGATGAATATGTGCCACCGGAAGCGATTCCGGCAGATGCGGGAGTGAACCGTTTCGTGTGGGATTTGAGATATCAAACGCCGACGCTGATTCCCGGGCAGGTGTGGGATAGCGCGGATACACCGAAGGGGCCGCTGGCGCTGCCGGGGACGTATCAAGTGCGCCTGACGGCTGGAGGCAAGACATTCACCGAACCGTTGGTAATAAAGCTTGATCCGCGCGTGAAGACTTCGCCCGAGGATCTGCGCAAGGAGTTCGATCTGTCGCTCAAGATCCGCGACGAGATTTCATTGGCCGATGGAACGGTGAACGAAATGAATTCCGTGAAAGCGCAGATCGAGGAGATGCGCAAGCGGCTTGCGTCGAATGCAAACGACAAAGGGATTATCGAGGCCGGCGATGCCATCGAGAAAAAGATGGAGCCCATCGACAGCAAACTCTGGCAAGGAAAAATGAAAGCCAGCGAAGAGGACTTGAATTATCCGGATGAAATCAACGACCAACTGAAGGGAATCGCCGAGTTCATGGAAGGCTCGGACAACGCGCCGACGGCTGCGGACTATGCGGCGTACGCGGACCTAAGCGGGCAAGTCGACAAGCTCGTCGCGCAATGGAAGGAAATCAAAGCGAAAGACCTGGCGGCGATGAACGAACAAATCCAGCGAGCCAAGGTTCCGGCGATTATGCCTATGGCGAAAGCGAGCGACTCATCACATTGAGCGGGAGAGAGTTTGCCACACTAGGAGCTGTGAGGCTTCGTGCCCAGGCCGTGATGATGCCCGTGCGTCTTGGTCACGTCGGCAGCATGAGGATCCGTAGCGGCTGCACCAGAGGTCGTACTTGAAGCGGCAGGATTCGATGAACGCGCGTAGTTTTGCACATTGGCCTGCGGAGCCGGGGAAAGTGGGGCGACAGATTGCATGGTCCCCTGCGGCGGAGCGATTACGCTCGAAGGATGACTGAGATATAACTTTTGAAGGTCCGCAGGGGTCATGGAGCCTTCCCGGATTCTGACCGCAGTGGTTTGACCGCCTTTCCCTGCTTTGACGATGGCCCAGACGGTGTCGCCTGCCTTGAGGTCCTTCTCGCTCAGTTTCTGACCTTTTTCGCCAACATATTGAGAGAGATTTGTAGTGTTGACGACGAGTGTCAATTGCGTCGGAGCCATCAAGACGATCTCATGTTTCGGAAGGTCAACCGAAGAAATCATAAAGAACTGCTCGCCCTGAGCGTTCTTGGGATTTTGGATCTCCTGCGCGAACGCCGGAAGGGAAACGGCAAGCGCGAGCGCAGGAAGGAGGAGCAGAGAAACAACTGAAAGATGACGGAAAGCTTTATTCATAGCGAAGAGCCTCGATCGGATCTAATTGTGCAGCGCGACGCGCTGGGTAATACCCGAAGAAAATTCCCACGAACGCCGAAAAAACGACG
This sequence comes from Candidatus Acidiferrales bacterium, assembly GCA_030037355.1. Lineage (GTDB taxonomy): Bacteria > Acidobacteriota > Terriglobia > Acidiferrales > UBA7541 > DAHUXN01. Next base: position 1,776 of record JASHRL010000046.1, read on the forward strand.
GCAATAATAATTGACGCCGGAGAGACGTGCGTGGGCCAGTGAAACATGTCCGAGACGGCAAGAGAACCAAAAATGCCGGCGACAATCCCCACAAGACCACCCATGGAACTCAACACCATGGCTTCGCTGAGGAACTGGCGCTGGACGTCGGACTCCGTGGCCCCGATGGCCATACGCACGCCGATTTCACGGGTGCGCTCCGTGACGCTGACAAGCATGATATTCATGATGCCGATGCCGCCGACGAGCAGCGAAACGGAAGCGATGCTGGCCAAAAGAATGGTCATGACATCGCTGGCGTGTGTCTGCGCGGCGGTGAAATCGGTCGGGCTGCGAATGATGAAATCGTCATCTTCCGTGGGGCGCAAATGATGGCGCTGACGCAGCAGCGCGGAGATCTGATCCTCGGCCGGCTGAATATCTTCCGCGGAATCGGCGGACAGCATCATGAAGTTGACCCAACTGATCCCCTCAAGTTTTTTCTGCACCGTCGTATAAGGCGCCAAAATCGTATCGTCTTCATCCCCTCCAAAAGGAGAACTGCCCTTTGCGGCGAGGACGCCGACAACTCGAAAGGGAAGGCTCGATATGCGGATGGTCGTTCCGACGGGATCTTCGCTCGGAGAGAAGAGGCTCTTGACGACTGTTTGACCCAAGAGACAGACGTTGGACGCCGCATCGTCGTCACGCGCGGAAAAAGCGCCACCGGCGGAAATAGTCCAGTGGCGAATCTTGAGATAGTCCGGGCTGATGCCGTGGACGCTCGTAGACCAATTATTATTTCCGTAGACGACTTGGCCGCTGTAGCCGATGCTCGGTGAGAACCACTTGATGAAAGGGACTTCGGCGAGAATCGCCTGGCCATCGTCCACGGTTAGAGTCTTCGTCGCTTCACTACCCATGTGGACGCCGCTCTTATTGATGCTGCCGGCGGAAATGAAAATCATGTTCTCGCCGAGGCTTTCGATCTGCGCCTGAACCTGATCGGAAGCGCCTTCGCCGATGGCGACTGTGCAGATCACCGCGCCCACGCCAATGATGATGCCGAGCATGGTGAGAACGGTTCGCATTTTGTTGCGAGCCAGCGCTCGGAGCGCGACGCGAACGATTTCTCCAGCTTCCACTGTGGTTATCGCCTTCCCGGGCCAAATGGCGAGCGCGCGCCACTATCGCCGCCAAGGTTCTGTTCGCCGGTTACGACCAAGTCGCCTTCCTTTAAATCGCCCGAGACCACTTGAGTGCTGGTGTAATCGGTGATGCCCGTCTGTATGGCCACGGGGATGAGCTGATTATCCGCGCCAAGTTTCCAGACGACTTGCACACCTCCGACGTGAGAAACGGTAGCCTGCGCAGGGATGTTGTAGCGCGTGTACAGGTCGTGCAGCTCGCTCACAGGGACCTGTGGTATGAAAGTGAGCGCGATATTCGGGACAGTGAGGATGCTGTTCGCATTCCCCGTGGGAATGGTTACGTAGGCAGTTTCGCCGGGCAGAAGTTTGCCGTCGGGATTTTCAAAGTCGATGATCGTGTCATAGGTGACGACGTTCTGGACGGTAAAAGCATTCAAGCGAATGGCGCTGACGCGGCCCGTGAAGGTCTGAGCAGGGTAGGCGTCAACTTGAAAGGTGGCAGGCTGGCCGACGCGAATCTGGCCTGTATCCGATTCGTCGGTGGCAGCATAGACCTGCATGCGAGTCAAATCCTGCGCGATGGTAAATACGTTGGGCGCTTGCAGGGATGCGGCAACGGACTGGCCGACGGTGACGTTGCGCGCGACGACGGTGCCATCGACAGGAGAAATGATGGTGGTGTATTCGAGGTTGGTTTCGGCCTGACGCAGATTACCCTCAGCAGAAACGACCGCCGCTTGCGCCTCCGAAAGCTGCGCTTTGGTTTGGCTGACTTGAGCTATGGCCTGGTTCACGGAAGCATTGGCGGCGATGTAATTCGACTGCGTTTGGTCGTCCTGGTCTTGAGAGATCACGCCCTGCTGCGTGAGATTCGCAATACGCTTGGCGTTCACCTGAGCATAGACGGCCGTGGCCTTCAGCTTGTCGACGTTGGCTTGATCGGCGATGATGCTGGCCTCGAGGTTCTTGACGTTAGCGATTGCGCTATCGAGATTGCCGCGCGCGGTGGTTACCTGAGCCTGATAAATCGTGGGGTCGAGCTGAGCGAGCACGTCGCCGGCATGCACTTGAGTATTGTAGTCGGCGAAGATGTATTGAACCGTGCCGGAAACGAACGAGCCGACGGGTACAGTGGTCAGCGGATTGATCGTTCCGGTGGCCTGGACCATGGCGGTGATGTTCCCGCGCTTGACGGGCATGGTGATGTAGCGGATATCCGGCGCACGGTCTTTCATCACTATGCCGACGACGATGACGGCAACGATGAGGATTCCCGCAAGCCAAGTCAGGCCCTTATGTTTCTTGTAGGTGTCTCGTACGGACATAATTTCGCCTTATTCCCCAGTATAGTGTTCTCGCATCCAAGCCAATCGTTTGGTGGATTGGAGACCGTTCCACGAATCCCTAGCTATAAGGACGCAGTGCGGGCGCGAACGGTTTCACCGTTCCTCTCTTCATCGCACGCATTCTCCGTGCTACATTGAGCAGCCTGAATTGACCGCTATATTGGCCGCTATGCCGAAATGAAGGAGGAGTGTTGGCTTATCGTGATTTGCGCGATTTCGTGAGCCGGCTTGAGAAGGAGGGGGAACTCAAAAGGATTAGTGCGGAGGTTGATCCCGTCCTCGAAATTACGGAGATCACCGACCGTGTGACCAAAGCGGGCGGGCCAGCTCTGCTGTTTGAGCGACCAAAAGGATCGCGTGTGCCCGTCGTGATCAATCTGCTCGGCAGTGAACGCCGAGTGAACCTGGCTCTTGAAGTGGAGAATCTGGAGGAAGTTGCCAATCGCGTGCGGTCGTTTCTGGATGTCCAGACGCCGCAGGGCTTCCTCGACAAAGTGAAAATGCTCCCGAAGCTGGCGGAGCTGGGCTCGTTTTTTCCGAAGACGGTGAGGTCAGGCGCGTGTAAGGAAGTGATTCGCAAGGATGGATTTTCACTTTCGGAGTTTCCAATTTTGAAGTGCTGGCCACAGGATGGCGGGAGATACATCACATGGCCGATGGTAATCACGAAGAACCCGGAGACGGGGAAGCGGAATGTCGGGTGCTATCGCATGCAGGTCTTCGATGAGAGGACGACCGCAATGCACTGGCAAACGCAGAAACACGGGGCAGAGCATTTTCGGAGAGCGCGAGCACGCCAAGGAAAAGGAAAGCTTGAAGTTGCCGTGGCGATTGGTGCGGATCCTGCGACGGCTCTGGCGGGCATCCTTCCTGTACCCCCGGATCTGGATGAGTTTATGTTTTCAGGGTTCTTGCGGCGATCACCCGTAGAAATGATTGCGTGCGAGACGGTGGATCTGGAAGTCCCCGCAAATGCGGAAATTGTCCTTGAGGGATATGTAGATCTTTCGGAGATGCGAATGGAAGGACCGTTCGGCGATCACACGGGATTCTATTCGCTCGAAGGCGACTACCCCGTGTTTCACATTACGTGCATTACCCACCGCAAGGAGCCGCTCTATCTGACGACAATTGTCGGCCCTCCGCCGCAAGAGGATTTTTTCATGGGGCATGCCATCGAGCGGATATTTCTCCCCGTGATGAAGATGCAGTACCCGGAGATTGCCGATGTGGCGATGCCGGCGGAGGGAATTTTTCAAAACCTGATGATTGTTTCCATTCGCAAATCCTACCCGGGGCACGCGCGGAAAATCATGAATGCAATCTGGTCGCTTGGACAGGCGATGTTTACGAAGGTTGTGGTCGTGGTGGACCACGACGTGGATGTGCAGAACGGGCGGGAGGTTTTGTGGAAGGCACTGTGCGCGATCGATCCGCAACGCGATATCGAATTCGTACTCGGCCCCGTGGATACGCTGGAACACGCTTCTCGTATGCAAGATTTCGGGTCGAAGATGGGCATCGACGCGACGCGCAAGTGGCCGTCGGAGGGATTTTCGCGCCCGTGGCCGGATGAAATTCGCATGGATGTAGCAACAAAGGCGCGAGTGGATGGCCTGTGGAAAACATTGGGAATTGACATTTCCCGTCCAAGATAGTGGCAAATCCTGTCCCCTAGAACAGGTTCACTTTTCGCACGCTCTCCGGGAAAGTCCGTAGACTTCTCCTCTTTCCTCCTTTTAAATCGTGATTGTCGGGCATTACCAACTGCACACCAAGCGAATCGCTCGCTTGACAGTGAATTCGGTGCAGTGGATAACGGTTACAGAACTACTGGTAAGGGCAGTATGGGTGCTTGCTTGACGAACCCGGGGTGGGTCGAGCAGCAAGAGGGGCTTTCAAAGACAAATTGCTTCCAGTGGCCGCAAAGAGTCGAGCGGTCTTGTGGAGACTGCGGCAGCGGAAGTTATTGATCGAGGGGCGACACGATGTTCGGTATGGGGAAATCGAAATCTCTGATCGGGCTGGATATCGGGTCGAGCTCCGTCAAGGCTGTGGAGCTCAAGAGGACGAAGCAGGGCTTCGAACTCGTCAGCTTCGGTATCGAGCCGCTGGCGCAGGACACCGTGGTGGACGGAGCAATCATGGACGCGCCGGCCGTCGCGGAGCGGATTAGCGCGATCTTCGACACGCAAAAGATCAAGACCAAGGACGTTGCGACTTCGGTTTCGGGGCATTCGGTGATTGTCAAGCGCGTGCCGATGCCGCTGATGACCGAGGAAGAGCTTTACGATCGCGTGCAGGCGGAAGCGAGCCAGCACATTCCTTTCGATATCGCAGACGTGAACCTGAGCCACCAGCTTTTGGAGACGACGGAGAGCCAGATGGACGTTCTCCTTGTGGCGGTGAAAAAAGACAAGATTCTAAATCACACGAACGTGCTGGCGCAGGCAGGGAAAACTCCAATGGTTGTGGACATCGATGCCTTCGCGCTGGAGAACTGCTTCGAGATCAATTACGACCCCGACCCGGCGCAGGTCGTGGCGCTGCTCAACATTGGCGCGAGCGTGATGAATATCAACATTATCCGTGGCTGGACGCCGCTGTTTACGCGCGACGTTTCGGTGGGCGGGAACCAATACACCGACGCACTCCAGAAGGAGCTCGACCTGAACTTCGAGGATGCCGAGCGGCTGAAGATGGGCGGAACGGTTCCCGGAATCACCGAGGAGCAGCGGACGTCGATCTTGCGCTCCGTGTCGGACATTTTGATCTTGGAAATTCAAAAGACGTTTGATTTTTTCCGCGCCACGGCCAGCGGCGAAAACATCCGGCGAATTGTGGTGGCAGGGGGTACGGCGCGCGTGCCGGGTCTGTTGGATTTGCTGCGCGAAGAGTTTGGGATGCCGGTCGAAGAGCTTTACCCGTTCCGGAAGATTGTTGTGAATCCGGGGCGGCATGATGAGGAAAAAATTCGGGAGATGGCGCCGCGGCTGGCTATCGCAGTCGGCTTGGCGCTGAGGAGCTTCGATACCCCATGATCCGGATCAACCTCCTCGGTCAGGAAAGGCCGAAGACAACTGGGCCAACGATTCCGCTGGAATCTTCGCTGCGGCTGGTGCTATTCGCAGCCTCCATTCTGCTTGCGGGAGTGGTGCTGTACGTGATGTACCACCAGAAGGAAACCGAACTCACCGGAATCCAGGCGCGCATCGCGAGCCTCCAAGTGGAGCAAGCCCGGTTGCAGCAGACCAAGACTGAAGTCGAAGCCTACGAAAAAGAAAAAACGGTGCTGCAACAGCGCATCCAGGTGATTGAAGAACTACAAGCGGGGCGTTCCGGAGGCCAGCAGCTGCTGCAAATGGTCGCGAATACCGTCAGCCGGTCGGACCAATTGTGGCTGACGAAGCTCGAGCGCACCGGAGACGCACTGAACATAAATGGCGAGTCGGCGTCGATTACGGCCATTGCGAACTTCATCACGCAGATGAAACGCTCGGGCTACTTCGATCAAGTTGAGATCAAGACGGCGACAGAAAACGACATCGTCAAGGGCGTGCAGACGTACGGGTTTGTGATGACGGCAAACGTGAATCCGAGCGCGAAGGCGGGAACGGGAGATTCGACATCTCCCGCGCCGGCGCAGCCGGGGAAGAGCTGATCATGGCGACTTCTTTCAACGAAATGGCGTGGCCGGTTCAGGCGCTGGTGTTCCTTGCACTGGCGATTGTGCTCGTGCTGGCAGGCCTGTACATGCCGTTTTCGCCGGTGCAGGCAGAGCGGGTGGCAGTGGACGACGCTAACGCGAGACTGAAGCCTCTTGACGCGAATGTGCAGTCGCTGCGTGTCTACCAGCAGCGGCGCGTCGAACTGCAAGGAGAAATGACGGCGCTGCAGAAGCAATTGGAGACGCTGCAAGCGATCGTGCCGGAAAACAAAGAGGTCGATGAATTCATCACTATGGTGCAAACGGCAGCGACAGCGTCGGGAGTTTCCATACGGAAGATGGAGACCGAACCGATCGTATCGCAGCAATATCACTACGCGATGCCGTTCAAACTGACGGCCGACGGCCCGTATTTCTCGATTCTGGATTTCTTTACGCGGCTGGGCCGGCTTTCCCGAATCATCAACGTCGGGGATATGCAGTTGTCGGAACTGAACCAAAGCGGGCCTGGCAGCGAGCAATTTCGCTTGACGCCGGGTACGACGGTGACGGGACAGTTCACGATCACGACATTTTTCACGAACCCAGATGAAGGTACATCATCGGCTTCCGCCAATGGCACGGCCGGAAACAGAGCAGTGCCGGCGAATGGACGCCGGTGAGCGGATGGGACAAGGAAACATGAAACGCCTGCGACCATTTTCGAAGTTCGTTGCGCTTTTTGCGATGCTGCTGTGGTGCGGCTGTTTGTCGGGTGCGCAGCAAATTCAAAAGGCTCCGGCGAGTCCGCGACCAGCGAAGCCTCCGGTCACGAAGACAAAGACGAGTGCGACAACGCCGAGCGCCGGAATGCAGACGCCACGAAAACACGCGGCAGCGCCCGTAGTAAAGAGGCCGATTAGACCGGTAGAAAGGCCTATGCGTGGAAAGGCCGCCGAGACGAGAGTCGAGCCTCGGAGACCGCTACCCGCTGCGGTTCAGGTCGCGCCGCAAGCGCAGCCTGTTGTCGCGCCGCTGCCTCCTCCTCCGCCTGTAGCCGTAGAAGAGGCGATGCATTCTCGCGACCCGTTTGCTCCATTGGTGAAAGCCTCCGAGCCCGATGCCGGTCACACAAATCTCCCGCCAGGAATCGCGGGCTTGCAAGTCGCTACGATGCGGCTCGAAGGGATGGTTAGGACTTCGGATGGCGTTATGGCCGTGGTGGCGAACCCGGAAGACCACGTTTATTTTCTTCACACTGGGGACCACATTTTCGACGGAGTAGTCGAGAAGATCGATATTGGGCAAATCACGTTTCAACAAGAAAGCAAAGACGCGTTTGGCAGGGTGGTGCAGCGCGAAGTGACCAAACGACTCTACCCGATTGCAGGAGACGAGCAATGAGCAAGATTTGGCAGCCGTTTGGGCTTGCCTGCCTCACGGCGGTGAGCCTCCTGATTCCGACAAGCGCATTGAGGGCGGATTCGAGCCCGACGGTGCACGTGACGTCAGCAATCGGTCAAGGAGTCGTGCGTCTCGACGCGAAAGCCAGCGGACCGTTTCAATACACGATTCACCATCCGAGTCCGGATCTTTACTACGTGGACTTGAAGGGCGTGACGGCTTCGACGACCGACGCGGCGCAGGTACTGGGTACGGATATCGTGCGCAGCTATCGCCTCGAACAGTATCAGGACGGCGGCCAGACCGTTTCGCGCCTGGAAATTCTGCTTGGCGATGGAGCTACTCCGAAAATTTCGCGGCAAGGCCAGAATGCACTGCAAATTATCGTATCCAAGAACGGAATTTCGGATGCAAGTTCCAGTGCTGCCTCAACTCCCCATGTGGTACCGACGGCGCTGAAAGGCGACGACGCGTCCGGAGCAACCAGTCTCTCCGCGATCCGGCAGATTTCGGTTACGAAGAGCGAGGATGGCGCGGAAGTTTTGGTGCTCGGGTCCGGCGCACTCAACCATCAGGAGCTGCGCTTGAGCAAGCCGGACAGACTCGTGCTGGATTTTCAGAGCGCACGCATGGCAGGACCGCACAAGATTACGAGCAACGTGGAACCGATTCGCGATGTACGCGCCGGGCAGTTCTCGCCGCAGGTCGCGCGCATCGTTATCGACCTTTCCAACACGGCTCCCTATAACGTGAAGCAAGTGGACGGTGGCATCGCGGTGGAATTCCAAGCCGCGGCAGCGTCGGCAGCGCCAGTAGCGGACACAGCCGCGTCAGCCTCTGCAGCCTCGAGTGATCCTGCGCCTCCGACTCCGCCTCTGGCTTCGGAAAGCGCAACGAAGACGGCTGATCCGCAAACGCCATCAGTTGTGCCTGTCGCGGCAAATTCCGATTCGAATTCGAGCTCCGCGCAGAGCGCAAACGCATCTGGCAGCCCTGCGACGACGAGTTCACCAAACCCAACCCAGCCCGCCCAGCCCTTTGCTTCTCCGATAGCGACTTCGACAAGCGATTCAGCGAAGCCGGCTGACTCAGCCAAGACTACAGCACCCACGGTGTCCGCGACTCCGGCCGAGAGTGCGACGACGCAGGACACAACGAAACAAGATAGTTCAGCTTCTCAGCCAGCCTCGTCGGCGCCGCAGCCGGCACCTACGAGCGCTCCCAGCACACCTGCCGTCGTGCCGTCGGCGATGGTTACCACTGCCGCGGTGCCTCCGCAGCCGAGCGCCATGGTGACAAATTCTCCCGCTTCCATGTCAGATCCGGTTCAACCGGGGGAAGTGAAGTACACTGGAGCTCCGATTTCGGTGAATTTGAAGAACGTTGATTTGCAAGACTTCTTCCGGCTAATTCACGAGATCAGCGGCCTGAACGTGGTTGTTGATCCCAACGTGAAGGGCACCTTGACTCTGGTCTTGGACAATGTTCCGTGGGATCAGGCGCTCGATATCGTGATGAAGAACAACGATCTGGACAAGCAACTCGACGGGAATGTTTTGCGCATTGCGACCAAAGCAACCATAAAGAAAGAAGCTGACGAGGCTAAAGAGCTGGCCAAGGCGGAAGTCGAAGCAGCGGATTTGGTGACGACTACAAAAGTGCTCAGCTACGCGAAAGCCTCTGACTTGGTCGGCACGATCAAAAAGTTCCTGTCGCCGCGAGGCGACGTGCTGGCGGACGATCGCACGAACACACTGATTATCAGCGACATTCCATCAGTATTTCCGGTGGTTGATAATCTGGTTCGTGAACTCGACGAGAAGACGCAGCAGGTGGAGATCGTGGCGCGTGTCGTTGAGGCGCAGCGCAACTTCGCCCAAGACATCGGCAACCAATTCGGATTCTCCGGATCGGCGACAAATGGCAGGAACCTGTTTGGCGGTGATACGGCTGTGGGCACCAGCCCGATTAGCCGCTTTGTTCCGCCGCTTCCTACTCCCCCCGTCATCGTGGGGACTTCGGCTCCCACGGGCACGACTTCGACGGCGGTGCAAATGCCGCTGGTTTCGAATCTAGGAGCCCAAATACCGACGAGCGCCGTATCGTATGCATTCTCGTCGGCCAACTTCGCGCTGGACGAGATTATCAGCGCTTCGGAGTCGAAAGGCGTAGGCAAACTGCTCTCGAAGCCGCAGATCGTGGCGGAGAACAATCAGGAAGTCACCATTAAACAAGGAACGAAGATTCCGATTCAAACGATTATCAACAACACGATTTCCGTGCAATTTGTGGACGCGGTGCTGGAACTTCAGGTGACGCCGCAAATCACGAAGGACGGCACGATCTTCATGACGCTCCACGTGGAAAACACGCAGATTGACCCCTCGATTCCGCGAATTCAAGGTATCCCCGCTCTCGACACACAGGCGGAAGATACGAAGGTCCTCGTGAACGACGGAGCGACGGTGATGATCGGCGGCGTGTTCGTGACGAACCAGCAGACGACCATAAACGACGTTCCATTCGTGGGTAGCCTTCCACTTATCGGATACCTATTCCGGGAGCGTCAAGTGTCCGTCAGCACGACGGAGTTGCTGTTCTTCATCACTCCTCGTATTCTTCCCATGTAGATTTGGAGGGAGAAATACCGGGGAAGGCGATCGGATCTCAAAAGGCGGGCCGAGGGCGTCAAGCGGCTCGCCTTTCTCTTTTGCAGCGGGAAATGAGCGCCGATAATCTCGACGCTCTCGTCGTGACCCACCTCCCGAATATCTTCTACTTGAGCTCGTTTTCGGGCAGTTCAGCGATTCTCGTAGTGACTCCTTCCGACGCGACCCTCATTACTGACCCGCGTTACACAGTCCAAGCGAAGCAGGAGCTAGCCGAGACGAAGGCAAAGGTCCAAATCGCTCGCGGGCCGCTCCTGATGGCCGCTGGGGAGCAGTTAAAGGCCATCCGAGCGCGCCACGTCGGATTTGAGGCCGCGAGGATAACCGTTGTGCAAAAGGGTACGCTTGACGGCGCTGCAGGGAAGCGAACTCGCTGGGTCGCCTGGGACGGCCGGATCGAGAAGGCGCGGGCGGTAAAGGATACCGAGGAGATTCAGACCATTCGTGAGGCAGGGGCAATCGCCTGTGCAGCGTGGGCCGATATATTGCCTCTGGTGAAGGTAGGAGCGCTGGAATCAGACCTCGCGGCTGAGATCGAATACAATATGCGCCGCAAGGGGGCGTCAGGCCCTGCCTTTGACTTGATCGTCGCATCAGGCGAGCGAGGCGCTTTGCCGCACGCGCGAGCCAGCCGGAAGGCTATCAAGAAAAACGAGTTGGTGGTCTTTGACCTGGGTGCTATACTCCGCGGTTATTCGAGTGACCTGACGCGGACGGTTTTCGTCGGGCGAGCGCCGAGGGAGGTCCGGCGGTGCTATAAGGCAGTGCTCGAAGCGCAGGAAGCTGCGCGACTGGCTCTGAAACCCGGCGTGCATAGCGAAGAAGTGGACGCCGCAGCCAGGCGCGTTCTCCAGGGGGCGGGTCTAGGCGATAAGTTCATCCATAGCACCGGACATGGGCTTGGACTGGAAGTCCATGAGATGCCGCGTATAGCGCGCGGAGACAAGTCAGTTCTGCAACCGGGAATGGTGGTGACCCTTGAGCCGGGCGTCTATTTCGAAGGGCAGGGCGGCATCCGTACTGAAGATGACGCTCTTGTGACGGAAAGAGGAGCGGAGTACTTGACTCAGGCCAATCGGGAGCTGATTGAACTCGGATGAAGGCAAAAGGCAAAAAGGGCAATTCCGCAGGATCAAAGACTCCGCATTCCGCAGCGCCGGATCTCCGTGAAATCTCCAAGATTATCGAGTTCATGGGCGAGCATGGGCTTGATGAGTTCGAATTCGAAAACGGGACGGTGCGCATCCGTCTCCGCAAAGGGCAGGGCCAGCTTCACGGGGCAATACCATTTCGGGTAAGCCAACCTGCACCGGAAATCGTCGTGGCGCGATCAGCGCAGCCTGAGGCAACCGCAGTTGCCCCCACGACGCCACAGCCTGCCCCTGATGCGAACACCGAGAACCTTCACGTCATCAAGTCTCCTATTGTCGGCACATTTTATGCGTCTCCCAGCCCAAGCGCGGGGCCATTTGTGCGCGTTGGAGACCGGGTGAATACGGGGCAGGTTCTGTGCATCATTGAAGCCATGAAGCTGATGAATGAAATCGAGGCCGATGTGGCCGGAGAAGTCATGCGCGTATTCGTAGAAAACGGGCAGCCGGTGGAGTACGGCGAGCCCCTTTTTGCAATACATCCCAGCCGGAAGCAGTGATGGAGGCTGGGGAGCCTTCCTCAGGGGAAAATGTTTCGAAAAATTCTAATTGCCAATCGAGGCGAGATAGCGCTTCGCGTGCTCTGTGCATGCCAAGAGCTAGGGATTCAGACGGTCGCCGTCTATTCGGAAGCTGACCGCAATTCCCTGCATGTGCGATTTGCCGATGAGGCGGTTTGCATCGGGCCACCACGATCTTCGGAGAGCTACCTCAATATTCCCCACGTCATCAGCGCCGCGGAAATCACGGATGTAGACGCAATTCACCCCGGTTATGGATTTCTTTCAGAAAATGCCAATTTCGCGGAGGTCTGCGAGGCTTCGCACATCACATTTATAGGGCCTTTTCCGGAAGTGATCCGGATGATGGGCGAGAAGGATCGCGCGCGGCGGGAAATGGCCGCTGCTGGACTGCCGATTATTCCCGGCAGCCCGGGAGTTGTTCCGGACGAAGAAACAGCGATGAAATTGGCGGAGGAGATCGGCTTTCCGGTACTTATCAAGGCTGCAGAGGGCGGCGGCGGTCGGGGAATGCGCGTGGTCCGCAAACGGGACGAGCTTGTCTCCGCGTTTCAGACCGCAAGGAATGAAGCGCAGCAAGCCTTTGGAAGCCCGAATGTGTACATCGAGAAGCTTGTCGAGCGGCCGCGGCACATCGAGTTTCAGGTGATCGGCGATAAGCACGGGAATGTGATCCATCTGCGCGAGCGCGAGTGCTCGATTCAGCGGCGCCATCAGAAAATCATCGAGGAATCGCCTTCGCCCGCTCTGGACGCGAAGATGCGCGACGCCATGGGGAATCGCGTGGCGAAGGCGCTTGCGAAAATCAGATATTCGAATGCCGGAACTGTGGAATTTCTACGCGATGAAGCATCAGGCGAACTTTATTTTATCGAAGTGAACGCTCGGATTCAGGTGGAGCATCCGGTCACAGAAATGGTTTCCGGCGTGGATCTTGTGAAGGCGCAGATTCGGCTCGCCGCTGGGGAGAATCTCGAAAGCGTGATTGGGAAACCCCGGTTTCATGGGCATGCCATTGAATGCCGCATCAATGCAGAGGATCCGGTGACGTTTGCGCCATCGGCGGGCCGGATTACGGCGTTTCGCGTTCCCGGCGGACCGGGAGTTCGCGTGGATACGGCGCTCTATTCGGAGGCAGTCGTGCCGCCGTACTACGATTCTCTGGTAGCGAA
>JASHRL010000047.1 GCA_030037355.1 Candidatus Acidiferrales bacterium
TTGGAATTGAGCGTCAGCGCCACGTTGGGGCATTTTTCCTGGAGATATTTGACGATGTCGGCCGAAGGCACCATCGACGCCGGAGACATCACAAGCTTCACCGGCAGCGCGGGCTTCGGCTTCGCATATCCCGCGCCGGAAATGAGCGCCAGCGAAAGTAGCGCAACGCCAAGCACGATTTTCGTTCTCATCGATTCTCTCCCCCGCACTTTTCTGCGCGGTTTCCGCTCGACTTTCCATTCAGAGTGCCACACACTCGCCGCAGGCCTCTCACTTTTTTCGACGGCCTGTGCGCACGGAGGGTTGCACGTGCCACACAGGAAATTGATTCTTGCGGCAAGGGGCGCAGAGACGCAGCGATTCGCGCGCCGCAAAGGCAGCCCATTTGCGTAAACACGGAAGCAGCGAAGAAGTTGCGCGGCGCAGAAGCGGAATCGGCGGCGACGGGCGCTGGCGCATCAGTGGCGGGCGCGACAGAAGACACAATCGTTTGTTGCATCGAGATTCCTTTGTCCCGGCAAAATCCGGATCGCGCGCACACCACGGCATCTTCGCGGAAACAAAATCGTGCCGCCAGCGCACACTACGCGCAGATTCTTCGGATTTTCGGGGGAAACGGGAAATTTACTTCGCGGGGAAACACCAATCCAGATTACAGAATTTATTTTAGGACGAGATTCATTCTTGATGCAAGTACTTTATTCTGCACGCAAAAATCGCCCACGGTGAAAGTTCTTGTGGGGCCGGAAATCGCGTAATTTTTGCTCCGTCTCTCCGCTGCAAATCGCGCGGCGGAAGACCTCCGGAGGACGGCTTGGCTCTTGACTATCTCTGCTGCGAGAGCATAATCCCCCCAAACCATATGGACATCGAACACAGGCGCGAGCCTCGCCATCCTTTTTTTGCCTCAGTTGAGCTACTCGAGTCGGCTGAGGAGACACGCATCAACGCCCGCACCGGCGATCTAAGTCTCCATGGCTGCTACGTCGACACCATGAACCCATTCCCGGCCGGAGCGAGCGTCCGCGTGACCATAACTCACATGGACGCCAAATTTACCGCCATCGGCAAGGTCGCCCACTCCAAGCCCAACATAGGTATGGGTATATCTTTCTCCCAGATCGAGCCGGATCAGAGAACTACTCTGATGAAGTGGCTGTCGGGTGTCCATGGAGACTGAACAGCGCACCGGGTAGGAATTGCAAGCCAAGAAAAGCCAAAGTGACATTTTGTGCCGACACTTTGTGCAACTCATTTCCACAATTCTGCTATTTCTCTGCCCAATTTTCGTGTCTATCGAGCATTCAGAACTTCTTAAACATTTTATTATTTGCATCTTACAGATGCTAGTACTTTGGTACTCCGGCTGCAGACGTTCTGTCTAAGGGGGTGTTCATACTTATGAACATTTCGATTAAGAAGTTGCTGTACCCTGCCCTCGGTTGCTGCCTCTTGCTTCTGGTGGCAAGTGCGGCGCAGGCGCAGTGCCCCGCGGCGGGCCTTGATACAACGGGCACGAATTGCGGAGCATTGATCAACGTGACGTCCGCGAGTGGAGGGGTGGCCACAGCGTATGCTGTGACGCTGACCGGCCTTCCACCCTATGACGGCGTTGATGATACGTCCGTCGGACTCACGAACAGCACAGGTGCCACGTTGAATTCTATTGTTTTGACGAGCACGGGCGGTGCCTTCGACTTTGATGGCGACGGCATTTGCACGTACACCTTGGCGGCTTATTGCTCGACGAACGGTGAGAGCTATATCGGCGAGGATCCCTACGACTATGAGGGGCCGAACATGACGTTCTCCCTGAATGGTGCGGAAACCCAGCTGACCATCACCTTCACGGGTGGCGTGGCCAACGGGGCGAGCACGTACTTCTCGCTCGAGGGTCCTCCGAGCAGCTTGACTGGCCCCGGCGGCATCACTGGCGTCGCCACGCCAGAACCGTCAACGCTTGTCCTTCTTGGCACCGGCATTGTGGGATTCTTCCTGCTTCGCCGTAACGCCTAGGAAGTTTTTACCCTCAGCTCTCAAGACTGCAAAGGCAGCTCGGCTGCATAAAGCAGAGCGGCCTTTGCAGCCAGTAGAGCCAGCCGGGCTACCCCCTCCGACGCTCTTGGCCTTGTTATTTCCCTTGGCACTTTCTCCCATTATTTTGAGCCGCCTTCTTACCTTACCGTTGGGCGCCATTTGTGCATGGCGCGCCCTTCCCCATCTTTGTCCGGCGCGCTAAGATTCAGTCGCGGAGGGTCTTCGTCATGAGCGAAACCATCGGCATGATCGGTCTCGGCAATATGGGCACGCCTATCGCCGAGAATATTCAGCGCGCGGGATATTCTCTGAAAGTTTATAACCGCACGGCATCGAAAGCCGCTGCGCTCGTTGCCAGCGGGGCGAAATCCGTTTCTGCCGCAGCGGAGGTTGCGTCCAAGGGCGGCATCGTTATAACCATGGTTTCCGACGATAAGGCCTTGGAAGCACTTTGTAGTGGTCCCGACTCTTTCGTTTCCAGGCTGGGCGCAGGCGGAATCCACATTTCCATGAGTACGATTGCTCCGGCGACAGCGCGCAGGCTCGCCGCACAGCACGAGATGCTGAACGTCGCGTATGTCGCCGCGCCTGTCTTCGGCAGACCGGAAGCGGCAGCGGCCCGCCAGCTTGCCGTTTGCGTATCCGGCCCAGCGGCTGCCAGAACGAAAGTCTCGCCGATTCTCGCCGCCGTTGGCCGAAGCATTTTCGAGTTCGGCGAAGACCCCGGCGCAGCGAATGTGGTAAAGCTGTGTGGAAACTTTCTTCTCGCCTCAGCGGTTGAAGCGCTGGCGGAAGCGTTCACGCTTGCCGAAAAAAATGGGATCGAACGCACTCGCGTTTTCAAGATGCTGACGCAGACGCTATTTCCCTGCCCCGTTTATCAAGGCTACGGCCAGCGCATCGCGGAACACTCTTACGAGCCTGCGGGATTTCGTCTCGCGCTCGGATTCAAGGACATCAACTTGGTTCTGCAAACCGCGGCAGAAGTTCAGATGCCGATGCCAACGGCAAGCTTGCTGCATGACCGCTGGCTTTCCGCAATGGCCAAGAAACGCGAAAATCTGGACTGGGCTGCCGTTGCACTGGGCGTTTCGGAAGATGCGGGGATTAAAGTTTAGTCTAGTTCGCTTCGGCGCGTTTTGGCAACGAAGCTGGAGCGAAAACAACCTGCCGAGATCAGTGTGCGGAGGCGACTTCGCCGACAATGTCGTACTTCACTTCGCCGCCTTTTTCCTTCTCGATGTAGAGATGAGTCTTGTCCGTGCGGCACTGCACGATTTGGTCGGCTGAGAATTCGTGCTTCTTCGTGTGGTTCGTTACTTTGTAAACGACGGAACCGACTTGCACCTGATAGACGACTTCATCTTTCGCCGCGTGCTTCGATCCTTTCTGCACTTGCCCCGTATCGAACGAAAGGACCTTGCCGGATTGATAGACGCGCGGGCCAGCCAGCGCGGGAATTGCCGACAGCAG
>JASHRL010000388.1 GCA_030037355.1 Candidatus Acidiferrales bacterium
ACCAGACGCCGAGAGCGAGAGGGACGAACGTCGCGACGATCTCCATGACGTATTCGACGGCGATGAAATTTCCCGCGCTGATGGTGGGAACGCCCGTGGTCGCGCGAATCAGCTTCGCCAGATTGTGCAGCGGGAAAAAGGCCGCAATTAGCACGAGCGAAGAAATGATCAGCGCGGAAAACCACGCCCAGCGGCGCACGCGTAGGACGCCGATTCCCGTCACGAGTCCCCAGACGCTCACCAAAAGAAAAATGGCAGGCGGAATCACCGTGGCGTTGAAGCCCGGGCCACCTGGCCCCATCGTCGCACGCACGGTAAAAAAAACCACGACCATGAAAAAGGTGACAAACACGATGATCGCGCCGATGACGATCATCACGATGGCCGCGGCCGTCACGCCGCCGGAAGGCCTCACTGCGAACCTCCTGCGCTGGCTGCCGACGCGCGTGGATGGTCATACGCGAACGTGACGCGGAGTTGCGCGACGGCTTTCGCGAACTGCTGCGGCAGCGGCGCAAACGGCGCGGCTTTGGTGATGGCGATGCGCGTCGCGTCGTCAATGGACGCGTCGCCCGAGGAATGCGCGAGCGAAAGAGCGCCGGCGAGCGAGCCATCGCGATGCAGCGCGAAAACGACAATCACTTTGCCTTTCTTGTCGCGCGCAGAGGCCGGAATGGCATCGAGCCACGCGCGCGTGACCGCGTCGGTGAACGCAGAAACGAAATCGCCCCAGCCTTCTTTGCTCTTCACTCCCGCGATTTCCAGCGTCTCGGTGAGCATCGCGTGCGAATGTGGCGACGCGCCCGTGGGGCGTACTTCAGCTTCGAATTCGATCGCGCCGCGAAACGTAAGCGTCACGTTCGGCTCTGCGGCCGGCTCCGGCACTCCCGGCCGCTCGACCTGCGCAACCGCCCGCGGCCCAAGCAATCCCACCGCAGCAAATAAAATGAGTGCGCCGAATCGCCATCCGCGCCTTTCAATCATTCTCAGCCACTCTGCTAGCTCCGTCATTCCTGTGCTGAAAGACAATCATGCACTAAGCTGATCAGTTCAAAGTAAAAATCACGGTAACAATCGAATTGGCACCGACCGCTTTTCCACCGACCAGACAGGGTTTATAACGCCACTTTGAAACGGCATCGATGGCTGCGGTGCGCAGCATTGTCGGACCAGAAACGAATGTCAGATCTTTGACTGTTCCATCCGTCGTGATCGTCAAATACAAAATCACATCCCCCTCAACATGTGCCTTCTTGGCATCGCGCGGATACTTTGGATGGACCATTTTGATCAGTTTTGTGTCACAAACTTTGTCTGGGGCGAGAAATGCCTTGCGGGCTTCCTCCTGTGACAGCGGCACCTGCGATGCGGCCGACAGATCCGTGTTCGGGTGAAGTGAAAAGAACACGGAAACGATTGAGTCTACACTAACAGGCTCTCCATTCAGCAACGTGGGCTGATAGCGCCACTGCATGACAGCCTCGATTGCGGCCGGGATCAGCAAAAGCGGGCCGGACAGAATGCGCACGTCTTTAACGCTACCGTCTTCCGCGATGAGTACATGCAGGACCACCGCGCCCTCGATATGCGCCTGCGCGGCAATCTGTGGATAAACCGGCGGGACCATTTTGATTAGCTTGGCAGCCTGCACGTCGGGAGCGATGTAAATCTTGCCTGCCAGAGCGGGTTGTTGTTCCGTCGCCGATTGCTGTGGCGATAGAGTGGGCGGATTCGCAGACTGAGTCTGTCCGAACGCGGCGGGGCAGCCGAACGAAACCGCCAAGAGCGCTGGAGCGACGAAAATGCTAGCACTGGCAATTTGCCTTTGCACGGAGACCTCCCCGCGCGCACGAAAGCGCGTGTTAGATGACACGATACTTGGCGGCGAGTATACGCGCGGATGCGCGATCTACGCAATGCGGGGAGACTGCAGAACGGCGCTGGATCGCGGGAAATGAGTCTTATCGACTGCGCTTCACGCTGGCGGCGAAATCGCGTAGACGAAATGCAGAATGTCCTTGCGCACGGTTTCGCCGACGATGCTCATCCCTGCTTTTTCGGCGACGCGCCGCGAAGGGAAATTTTCCGGGCGAATCAGCGAAATCAATCGCGGCGCGCAGAGCGTCTCGAATCCGTACGCAACGCACGCGCGCGCAGCTTCTGTGGCGTATCCCTGGCCCCAGAGGTCGCGGCAAACGTGATAGCCGATTTCGATTTCGCGTTTGCCGTCGACGTCCTGCAGCGCGTGACCGCAATCGCCAATGACCTTTCCGGTTTTCCGCAGCACGATTGCGTAAAGCCCGTAAGCGTTGGCGTCGTAGCTGGCCATCCAGCGCTCGATCCATTGCGCGACTTCTTCGCGCGAAAACGCATGCGGATAATATTGCATCGCGACGGGATCGCTGAGCGCCGCCGCGAGCGCGTCAGCGTCTTCCGGCTCCATGTGGCGCAGCACCAGGCGCTCGGTTTCCAGCACAGTCATCGAACGCGGCCTTCCATCGCAGATGCTCATCGTAGCGCCCTTCGTGGAATCACGGGCCATCGCGGCCCAATCGCAGTTTCAGTCAGACCAAAGACCGCATGCAGGAAGCGAGCAAATCCAATACCGAAGGGCCGTCGCCGTAAGTAGTGTATATGCAAAGTGCTAGGCGCGAATGCAAAAAGCCACCGTTGTTCGCAGTGTCCATTTCCAGAAAATGCGGTGTCCGAAATTGAAGAGAGCGCAAAAGGCAGCGCCGCTCCGACAGCGAAAATGCCCGCGCGCCGCGAGCAGTTACATCAGATGCTTCAGATGCGCGATGTAAATGCCCACGCCAGAGGAGAAATCCATCCATCCGTGCGCGAACATTCCCGGCGCCAGCGACTTTCGTCCCCACGCGACGCCGCCCAGGACCAAACCAATCCCGACAATCGCGGCCATGTGCACCCAGCCCTGATAACCGTGCGCCAGGCCAAAAATCACCGCCTGAATCGCGATGCCCGCCGTCGCACTGCCGGTCATTCGCCGGAATTGCTCCAGCAAATAGCCGCGGAAAACAAATTCTTCGCAAAATCCCGCCGTCGCTGTCAGCACAGCCCACACCGGCAATTCGAGAAAAACGTGCGGGACAAGCTGCGTCACAACTTTTGCGCCCTCGTTGCCCGCCGAGCGAAATGGCAAGGTTAGGATTGCCGCGACAATCAGCATCGCGACCCAGACGCCCATTCCGATGCCGATGTCGCGCCAGACGTCGCTCGCGCTCTTCCATCGCGCATTGATGCGATGACGCATCGTCTCTCCACGTGCACGCATGCCGAAATAAACGTAGAGAAACAGCACCCATTCCATGATGATCGTGCTTGTGTAGGTGAGCAAACGCGCAGCCAGCGACGGCCCGGCCGCAGCGGCTCCTGTCGCGACAAAACGGCGCGAGAGATAAAACGAAGCGTAGGAGTTTCCGAGTATCAGGATTAGAAAGACGATGGTGTGCCAGAGCGGCGCGATCAATCGTTCTTTCGGTGCGGCGTTGAGAGATTCAGCTGGAGCGGCGGATTCCGGCACGGCGTCAGCGCCTCTTCATGCCGCCCGGATTATTTTCAGCGGCTAGAAAGCGTAGCCGCCTTCTCCAGCGGTGTCAACATGCTCGTCGCCAAGCAGTCGGGGCTTCCCGCCACAACCCGCGCTCTATTCGTAGCGTAGTGCGACGATGGGATCGACTTCCGTCGCGCGGCGCGCGGGGATGTAGCACGCCGCAAGCGCGACGAGCGTGAGCAGCACCGCGACGGCGATGATCGTCACCGGATCGTTGGGCCGCACGCCATAAAGCATCGAGCTCAGGTAATGCGTCACGCCGAGCGCCGCGCCGATTCCCACCGCAGCGCCCACCAGCGCGAG
>JASHRL010000389.1 GCA_030037355.1 Candidatus Acidiferrales bacterium
GTGGCTGGAGCATTCAACCCCGATGGGGTGTTGTGCATACTATCGGGGTTTAGGGGAGCTTTTGGGAAACACCGCCGAAATAGAAGCCACAACACACAAGCGAGGGCACTATAGGATGCCAGATAGCCGGCAAGTGCCCCGATGACTCCGAAATCTTTTGTCAACCACAAGCCGAGGCTCACCGCGATAGCGCTGGCCACGGCATTTGCCCAAAACACTCGATCGGGACGTTCGTACGCGGATATTGCAGCCCCGAGCGTCACTGTGCACGCTGTCACCAAGGGAACCAACCCAACTAGGAGGACTGGCAACCCCGAGTATTCTAGATACTTTCCAGCATAGAGAAGTTCGATGATCTGGACACGCAAGAACCACAAGAAGACAAGATAGCATGCAGCTCCCGCAACTAGGATTGCAGTAGTGCTGCACAGCGTTCGGCGCATAAGTTTGAGTCCGCCTCTTTCGCGGTGGCGAACCATCAGGGGAAGCACCAAGGCCCCGAACGCAGCTAAAATATGCCTCGCCGGATTTGATAGGTTCATCATCGCTTTCAGTTCGCCCGCTGCCTTCAGCCCGAACCATGCGGGCAGCACCAGATAATAGATGTTCAAGAGTGTCCACGAGGGAAAAGTTGCCGCTAAAACCCAGCGGCCGTATTTCCAGTGCTCCAAAGCAATGTCTTTTGCAAATAGTCCTCCCGATTTGTGGTACCACAACACGCGCAGCCAGATCAGTTGCATGGCTGCAGTCAAAGCCGCCGCTACCCCCATGCCGATGATTGCCGCCGCCGGCGTGAGTATCTGCTCGTGATGCAAAAACAGAACAATTACAATGACCGAAGTGAAATATATCGTCCCACCTATGGCGGCCCGGCCCGGCTGCATTTCGATATAGAATGCTCGACGAGTTAGCTCGGCAAGCAATGTCAATGGCAAGACGATACCCAGAGCGCACAGAGCCTCGGCAACGGACTGCGAATAAAATCTCGCGAACGCTGCACCCGCTAGAAACAATAGCAAACCTCCGGAGACGGTCAGCAACCAATGCCCACGAAGCGCGATTCCAAAATAACTTCGTCGTTTCTCGAAGTACCTTCCAGAGCCGAACACGATCATCGGCTCGACGATGAGTGCACTGTGCGCAGAGGTCGCCAGCAGATACACAGCATAAGCTACGGCGAAGGCACCGTACTCGGCCGGAGCCAGCCATCGCGCGAGCAGGATATTCAGAGCAAATTGTGCTCCTGCAAAAAGCGCTTGATCGGTGAGAGCCAGACTGCCCTTGGTTCCCCAAGTCACCAGCCATGCGAGTCGCGGGGTGAGTCGCTTTGTCCATGGAACTTCTCTTATGGGCGGCGAAGGAGCCGAGACGTCCTCGCCTGGATCCGTCGAAATCAGTGTTGGAGTTTCGTCCGTTGACATACATCTTTGCGAGAAGAGCGGTTTTCTCTCGTGCTCACTGAGCGCGCACCACAGCCTGCGCATGAAACCATTTCATCGTCATTTCTATACCTTTTCTCAAATCCACCTCGGGTTCCCACGCAAGAATGCTGCGAATTTTCTCGATTGCAGAATAGTTCCGCTGGATATCGGCTTGTCGCTAAGGCCCGTGAGTCACAGCCGTTTTTGAACCACTCGTCGATTTGACTAGCTCGGCCAAGTGAGTGATCTTCGTTTCGGTTCCAGTTGCGACTTGAAAAACTTCGCCGCAGACGTTGCTCTTAAGCGCGAGTAAAACCGCTCGACAAAGATCTCCCACGTAGATGAAATCTCGCGTCTGCTGACCATCGCCGTCGACGACGATCTTGCCCTCCGATGAAATGTCCCTGAAGAATTTGGCAACCACGCTTCCCTTATGTCCCGAGAAAGGGCCGTAAACATTGCCAAAACGAAGGACAACTGTGCTGAGCCCCCATGACCCTTGGTATGCAAGGCAATAAGCCTCTCCAGCGAGCTTGCTGGCGCCGTAAGGCGAAATCGGAAGCGGTGCCTTATCCTCCGTGGCCGGTGGCGACTGACGCCCAAGGGGAGCATTCGAGGATGCAAAAACAATTCGCAGGCCATCCTTGTGTACATTGCGCGTCTGCCGTTCCGCGCGAGCATTTTCGGCTCGGCAGGCTTCCAGGATGTTGAGCGTCCCGAGAATGTTGACCTCGCAGTCTTTTCTTGGATCGCGCAGTGAAGCTGGCACTCCGGTTTGGGCTGCGAGGTGGACAATCCCATCCTTCCCGCGTACGGCCCGGTCAACCGTTCGCCGGTCCAGGATGTCTCCAAGAATGAACTCAATCGGCAGCCCAGTCAGAGACTCGCGCTTTCCGGTCGAAAGATTGTCAAGCACGGTGACTCCGTAACCTTCCTTCAGTAGCAAACGAACGAGGTTCGCGCCAATGAAACCCGCACCCCCTGTGACAAGGATGCTTCGAGAACGCGACTTGCTGCTGTGTCTCCTTTGCTCATTCTTCTTGCGCATCACTCGAGCACCGGACTTATCCCTTAGTAGCTTTGCGCTGATCCTCTTCACTACGGTCTTACTATGCTCCCGCCCACATCAGTTTCAATTCATCCATTTCCTGCGCGCGAGCGTCCCATTTGATATGCGGCAATACGATGTCGCGCTTTATGCGCGATTGATACGTCTTGATACGTTCCAGAACACTGTTGATGAGCTCGTCGGAGAGCAAATGAGGTTCGAGGCCGAGGTCAAGCAATTTCGTATGCGCGGGATTGTAATAATGTTCTTCGAGTTCCACGCGAGGATTCTCCAAAAGTTCTACGGTCGCTGAGATTCCCAACTTCGCGGCTTGTCGCACTACCAACTCCGCGAGCTGTGTGATGCTGAACGTCTCAGTAAACTGATTGAACACACGATATTCGCCGGGTTTCGCCGGGTTCACGACGGCCAGCTCGATGCAACGAAGCGTGTCGCGAATATTTAGAAAGCCGCGGCGTTGGCCGCCCGACCCATACACACTGAGAGGAATTCCCGCGACGGCTTGCACGCAAAACCGGTTTAATGCGGTCCCGAAGACTTCATCGTAATGAAAACTTGTTTCCAGGCGCTCATCCAATCTCGTCTCATCAGTCTCAATGCCGTACACAACGCCCTGGTGCAGATCCGTGGTGGCAAGGTTCCATATTTTGCAAGCGAGGCGCATGTTGTGGCTGTCGTGTACTTTCGAAAGGTGATAGAAGGAACCGGGCTGGCAAGGGAAGGGAAGAACATCACGTCTCCCTTTGTGTTCAATCTCGATGAAGCCTTCCTCGATGTCGATGTTTGGCGTGCCGTATTCACCCATGGTGCCGAGCTTCACGAGTTGGCACTCTGGAGAAATCTTTCTCATTGCCCATAGCACATTCAGCGTGCCCGTGACGTTATTCACTTGCGTGAACACCGCGCGGTTATGGTCAATCATGGAGTAGGGAGCTGATGGCTGCTCGCCGTAGTGGACAATCGCATCCGGCTGAAATTTTTCCAAAACTCCTTCAACGACGCCGTAATTTCGCAGATCGCCGACGAATAGTTCGATCTGCTCGCCTTTCACCTCGCGCCACGCCTTGACGCGATCATGAAGAGTATGGATAGGAATCAGCGGCTCGACGTTCAGTTCCATTTCCCAGCGACGCTTTGCAAAGTTATCTAGAACGCCGACGACGTGTCCGCGGCATGACAGGTACATCGCTGTGGGCCATCCTAGATACCCGTCGCCACCCAAAATCAAAACCCTCATATTTCCTCCTCATGGATTGAAATCAAATTTTTCATCGAATGCGGATTGTCGTTGGTTGGGTCAGCTCCGCCTCGTCGAAGTAGTAATTTCTCCGCATCTCTCAGCTGTCACTAAGTTTGGTTGCAATATGGAATTTAAGAACCAGTGCCTTTCATCAGGACGGGTAAAGTCCGCAAAAGAATCTTCAAGTCCAGCAGGTAACTCCAGTTCTCGATGTATTTGCTGTCCAGTGCAATATTCTTCTCAAAGGAAGGGTCGCCTCTGGCCTCCGTCTGCCATAGGCAGGTGAGGCCAGGCGTCACATCCAGCCGGCGAAAATGCTCAAGGGTATAGTTCTTCACATCGTCGAGCGGATGTGGTCGCGGTCCAACTAAGCTCATTTCGCCCTTGAGTACGTTCCATAACTGCGGCAGCTCATCGAGACTGTATTTGCGCAAGAAGCCGCCGATTCGTGTCAA
>JASHRL010000390.1 GCA_030037355.1 Candidatus Acidiferrales bacterium
ACCAAATTCCCCGAGAAAGTGAACGAATCCGCAGGCGGCAGGCCGCGAAAGCCGTTGCCATTCGCCCCAATGATCCAATCCTTGCCGTATTCGAAGTCCGTCGTACGAAGTTCCGTTGGACCGCCGCCGAAGTTGAATGGCGGTGGCCCTGTTAAGGATGCTTTGCTCTGGTCTTCGACAACGCTGCGCGTAGTCAAGTCGAACGGCATGAAGTAGGGCTGGAGCGGGCCGTTCGTGTCCGTCGTGCTGCCGCCAGGCTTGAGTCCCCATTCCGCGAGGTGACTCGCCACATAAAGCGCGGCCGTATCGTATCCGCGTGATGGCAAGTTCCGGCCTTCGAGTTGATCCGAAGCGAGGAAGTAATCGTAGATCTTCAGCTCATTCTCGCTGATCGAGTCCGCGTTGCCGTATTTCGTCGCCGCGCTCGCCTTGGGCTTGTTGCGAGCGGATTCTCGCGGCAGCTTCGTAGCTCCCAGTGTAAAAAAAACAGAGATTGAGACAACGGTTACAACGGAAAAAACGAATGCGATTCGGCGCATGGGTCCTCGCGTAGTTGAGTTTAAGACGCGCGGTATATTACCGCGAAATATCCGATAGCGCACGGGTGGGGCTTAGAAACGATCTTTTAAAGGGGTATGTCTCTGCCGTCTGTCGAAACCGGACGTTGCTGCGGAGCGTCGAAGGATTGACGCAAGTCTTGGAGGGCACTCATGCGCCATGGGATCTTGATGACTGCTTCTGTGGTCGCGGGCGTGTTTGTTTGTCTTGCTGCTCAAGAGGCGCCTGCTCCGCCGCCCATGTCTGACAAGGTGGACGGCTATCATTTGGCCACGACCGTCCCGCTGCCCGACACGGGCTTCTGGGATTACCTCGGCATTGATGAGGCAAATCATCACGTCTTTGTCTCCCATAGCGACGAAATCCTCGTCATTTCCACCGATACGAATCAGGTTGTCGGCAAACTCTCGCCAACTCCCGGTAGCCACGGCGTGGTTATTTCTCAGAAAGATGGGCACGGCTTCACGAGCGATTCGGGCAACAGCAGCGGCCAGCAGGGCGTGAGCAGTTTTACGGAGTTCGACCCGAAAACTTTGGCAATCATCAAGCAGGTCATCCTTCCCATCGGCGGTTCGGACGGCATCGTCTACGATCCGGCGAGCGATCGCGTCTTCGGATTGACCCACCGCAAGAAAGATGTTGCGGTCGATGCCGCCACAGGCGATGTCGCAGGCGTGGTCGATATCCCTGGCGCGGCCGAATCTGCGGCCGCGGACGGCAGTGGACATCTCTATAATGTCATGGAAGATCTCAGCACGATTGTGGACATCGATACCCACGCCCTCAAAGTCGTCAATCAGTGGCCTTTGGCGCCATGCGAAGGTCCTTCCGGCGTTGCGATGGATACGGAAACGCGCCGCATCTTTATCGGTTGCCATGGCGGAGGCGAAAATAACTCAGGCGTGATGGTTGTGTTCGACCCCGATGCCGGAAAAGTGGTCGCCACTTTGCCCATCGGCGGCCGCGGCAACGATGCGGTTCGCTTCGATCCCGGTGCCAAGCTCGCTTTTGCGTCGGAAGGCGAAGGAAACATTACCATCGTGCACGAGGACTCGCCGGACAAGTTCACCGTACTTGGAAATGTGAAGACCGTACAAGGTGCGCGCACCATGGAGTGTGACACTTCGACTCACACCCTTTACTCGGTGACGGCCCAATTCGGCCCGCCGCCTCCCCTCGGACCCAACGCCACAGAGCGAGAGAGGCGTTTCCGTCGTGGACCGATGATCCCCGGGAGCTTCGAGCTGCTCGTCATTCCGAATCACTAGTTGCTTTTTGCGGAGACCGCCTTCGGCGTCTTTGAACTAGGTCTCACGTAGCCAACGCTTTAGACAAAATTGAGACACTCTAAGCTAGTTTTGCGAGCTCATATTTAAGGTTTGACGCGTCTTCCAGCCCTTCTCCATGATTGTTGAACCCAATCGCGTCCGCGGTTACTCTAATAGACAAAAGTCCCAGGCGGATTCTGGAGGGCAAATGGCATCACCTGCAGTTCCAAGCGCACTTGACAGTCGGACGCAAACTTTTCCTGTTTTGACGACACCGCAAATTGATCGTATCCGCTCCCTTGCCCGGTTGAAGCACGTCGAAACTGGTGACATCCTTTTCCAGCCCGGCGATATGGATGTTCCCTTTTTTGTGCTTCTCTCCGGCGGGATGGAAATCGTACAACCAGACCTCACCGGTGAACGTCCTGTCGCGACGCATGGCCCAGGCGAGTTCACCGGCGAAATCACCATGATTTCGGGCAAGCGCTGCCTCGTCCGGGGACGTGTCACTGAACCCGGTGAATTCCTGGAACTCGCCGGAGATGGCTTGCGCTCGCTGATTGCACGCGACGCGGAACTCAGCGAAATTTTCATGCGCGCATTCATTCTGCGCCGTCTCGAGCTCATCAACCGCGGGCAGGGCAATCTGATTCTTATGGGTTCGCGACACTCAGCTCAGACGCTCCGGCTGCGCGAATTTCTGAACCGCAACGGTCATCCTTATACTTACGTGGATCTCGAAACCGACAAGACCTCGCAAGAAATTCTCGACCGCTTCTCCGTAAGGGTCGACGAGATTCCTGTCATCATTTGCGGCGGGACTGGCTTCGTTTTCCGCAATCCAACGATTCCCAAGCTGGCGGATTGCCTGGGTTTTAATGCGGGCATTGATGAAACGCAGCTTCGCGACTTGATTATCGTGGGTGCCGGACCGTCCGGCCTTGCCGCGGCGGTCTATGCGGGTTCCGAGGGTCTCGACGTGCTGGTTGTCGAAACGGAAGCTCCCGGCGGCCAGGCAGGTTCGAGCTCGAAGATCGAAAATTATCTCGGCTTCCCGACCGGAGTCTCCGGGCAGGAACTTGCGAACCGCGCTATCGTCCAGGCGCAAAAATTCGGCGCCAGGATGATGATTGCGCACGACGTGGTGCAATTGGACTGCGCAAAACGCCCGTACAAAGTGATTTTGGACAATGGCACAAAGCTCGCCACGCGCTCGCTGGTCATTGCCACAGGAGCGCAATATAAAAAGCCGGGCATCCTGAATCTTGCAAAATTCGAAGGCCAGGGCATTTACTACGGCGCGACGTTCATGGAGGCGCAGCTCTGCGAACAGGAAGAAGTCGTCGTCGTCGGCCGTGGCAATTCCGCCGGCCAGGCCGCTGTTTATCTTTCGCAAACCGCAAGCAAGGTCCACATGCTGGTGCGCTCCGGCGAATTATCAGACACGATGTCGCGCTATCTCATCCAGCGTATCGAGCAGAATCCCGCGATTGATTTACGCTACAAGACAGAGATCATCGCGCTCGATGGTGACACCCATTTGGAACGCGTCACTTGGCGCAACAATGCAACCGGAGAGACTTCCACTCGCAACATTCGTCATGTATTCATCATGGCGGGTGCCTCCCCTCGAACCGACTGGCTGCGCGGGTGCGTCGCTCTTGATGACAAGGGCTTCATTTTGACCGGCAGGGATATTGATGTGGCCAGCGAGAAGCCAATATGGCCGCTGCAGCGCCCGCCCCAAATGCTCGAAACCAGCCTTCCAGGCGTCTTTGCCGTAGGGGATGTCCGTTCGGGCAACGTAAAGCGCGTAGCTTCAGCCGTGGGCGAAGGTGCAATCGCGATCCATCTGGTGCATCGCGTACTCGCGGAACTCTGACGCGACCGATAGCCTACGACTGAAAACTTATCAGCCGTGAAGTTCTTCTGCAGTGACGCTTGGACGACGAATCCACCATAGCCGACGATTCAATTCGCAGCTCGCGTGAGCGATCTGCGCCAACTTTTGTTTCTGCGGAAAGTGAATCATCCACATTCTGATGTTTTTCGCTGGACGCATCAGGCGATACATCCCGCACGCTCGCGACAAGCTAAAAGAAAAATGTGGATGTCGACAACGCGTAGCGCCCTTGATACCTTTGGCTCGGCCACGCATCCAACTCGCAGACAGTCATGGCAGACCAAGCTGAAAGTTCAATGAACACGCGACCGGATACCTCCGCACGCGCCACTACATTCGCCTCGCCAACAGGCGAACTCTGGAAGCCGCGCATCAATCCGTGGCTGATTGCGGTGGTGGTCGCCATGGCGGCTTTCATGGAGGTGCTTGACACAAGCATCGCCAACGTGGCGCTGCCTTATATGGCCGGAGGTTTGGGCGCCAGCAACGATGAGAGCACCTGGGTATTGACCTCCTACTTGGTTTCAAACGCCGTCGTGCTCCCGATAAGCGGATGGTTCGCAAGCGTGTTCGGGCG
>JASHRL010000391.1 GCA_030037355.1 Candidatus Acidiferrales bacterium
TCCATCATGTCGCACGCGGCGTTCACCGCCGCTGCAATCGTGGGAATCTTTGCCGGGGGGATGAAGCTGGCCGGATCCATTGTCAGAACCTGGGTGTCATAAGCAAAAGTCGCAAGCAGAGCAGTAAAGTCGGTCCCCGGAGCGCCGACTAAGATTCCGTCATAGTCCTCGGGATAACGTTGGGCTTCGATCAACGCCTGCCGCCCGCCGTTGGAACATCCGGCGAAGAATGAGTGCTCTGGAGGCTTGGAGTAATAAGCCGCAACTACTGTCTTGGCGACGCTCGTCATCTCATGAATTCCGCGATAGCCGTAATCGATAATCTTTTCCGGGTGCCCCATCGCCCAGGCCGCATCCATTGGAGACGATCCCGTATGTCCCGTGTCAGTCGCCGTCGCGGTGTACCCCGCCTTGACCGTCGTTGCGAGTTGCACAATGTCAATCTGTCCGGCGAATCCGCCACCGCCGATTCCTTGCAGCTTGCCATTCCATCCCGAGACCGGAAGCCAGACTTCGATTTTGATGTCGGAGTCTGAGGTCGGCTTCGTCTCGGCAACGACGCGGCAGAATGCCGGAAGACTCTTATAAAAAAGCGCGAGTTCGCCGCCACTCTTCGGCGTGGGAGGGCCGTTGAACGTGCCCGCCGCAACCGTCTGCGCAAGCGTAATCGTGGTGTTGGGAATCTTTGCCGCAGTCAGGCGTTCGCACGCGTCCTGGGCGACCGCTCGCCGTGCCGCACCCAGCACGGCAACCAAGGTAACGGTCGCCAATACGATGGTTGGGATTGTCTTTTGGTCCATGGATGCCCCCGATGAATGCGTGTCTCAACCAGCCGCCAGCTTCGAGAGCCAGCAGTTCCTTTTCATGACTTGAATCGCATTAAGACTCGGACGTCAGTGATCATGCTCTCCCGACTATCCGCGCCGCCCGCGCGTCATCATCGCTGCACCGATCGGAACATACCAACCGGTCGGTTTCTTGTCAACCCTTCTCGCACCTCCCTCCACACCTCTCTCCGGCGTCGCGCCGATTCGCGCCGGCGCCCGCCGGGTTGCCGGCAAAAGCCGCGATCTTCTCGCCCGCTCCTGCGCCCTTGTACAGGTTTCGTCTAGGACACGCGCCTATCGCCAGGTTCTTGTTCCCCGCGGCCGCCCGCGTTACGCTTGCACCTGCGTCTTCAGTGGACGCGATCTGTTCGGTGCAACAACAACTTTTCTTCTCTCAAAGTGTTTCAATAGTTGTAGGGCAAATTGCATGACAAAGGATGCGTTACTGAGGTGATAACGATGCGTAAATTCCGTTTCTTGCCGTTGTTTCTTTTGGCGTTCTTCGCGTTGGCGATCCCGGCCTCAACGCCAGCGCAGGTTGCCGTCGGAATCTCTGTTCATATCGGCCCGCCGCCGCTGCGCGTTTACGCACAGCCCATCTGCCCCGGTCCGGACTATATGTGGACGCCCGGCTACTGGGCCTATGGCGACGCCGGTTATTACTGGGTCCCCGGAGCATGGGTCATGGCACCTCAACCCGGCCTGCTCTGGACGCCCGGCTACTGGGGCTTCGCTGGCGGCGTCTACGCTTGGCACGCCGGATACTGGGGCCCGCATATTGGGTTCTACGGCGGAATTAACTACGGCTTCGGCTACGGCGGCGTCGGCTTCGCCGGCGGCGAATGGCGCGGCGGACATTTCTTCTACAACACGGCCGTTGCCCATGTGAACGTCAACATCATCCACAACACCTACGTCAACCGCACTGTAATCGTGAATAACAACAGCCACGTGGCGTTCAACGGGCCGGGCGGAGTACGCGCGGTCCCGACTCGCGAGGAGATGGCCGCTGGTCGTGAGCAGCATATCGATGCCACTCATGAGCAAATGGACCGTCGCGACAACGCGCAGCATAACCCCGGCAACGCCTATCATGGCAATGCACCGGGCGGAAACCGTCAGCCTCATAACAACCAGGCACGGGCGCAGCACAACAACAACAAGCAACACCAGGAGAAGTCAAAACCGCAGCATAAGCCGGACGACCATCCGCGCGATCGCTAGATGCTAACCGCATTCCCGAGTCGGCTGGCCGGGGGCTCCGTATCCGTCCTGGCTGGCCGACCCGGACTTTTCCACTCCCTTCCTTGCCCCCCTCCCCCGCTTCCGGTAATATGAACGTTCTTTAACAATCCTAAATCCCTGTTTGGGGTCCATTCATGCCAGGACTACTCAGCAAACTTCTGCCGCGCGAAGCGGGTTTCCACGACCTTTTCGTCGAGCTCGCCGAAAACGTCTACGCCGCCGCTCAAGCCATGGTCGTCATGCTCGAAAATTTCTCCAATCCCGCTGCCGACGCCGAGAAAATCAAGAATCTCGAGCACGCCAATGACACCCTCACTCACAAATTGATGAACAAGCTCAACCGCACCTTCATCACTCCCTTCGACCGCGAAGACATCCACGAGCTCGCCAGCGAAATTGACGATGTCCTCGATCTCACCGACGCTGCCGCCAGCCGCTTGGTCACCTATCACGTCGAAAAAATTCGCCCCGGCGTCGCCGACCTCGCCCGCGTCTTGGTGGATGCCACCAGGGAAATGCTCGCCGCCGTCCGCGTCCTCGAACAGAATGATCACGTCCTCGAGCACTGCATCGAAATCAATCGCCTCGAAAACGAAGCCGATCGCCTCTGCCGGAATCTCATCGCCAATCTCTTCGAGCAGGAAAAAGATCCCGTGCAGATCATCAAGTGGAAGGAAATTATCGAAGTCCTCGAAACGGCCACTGACAAGTGCGAAGACGTCGCCAACGTTGTCGAGACCATTACTCTGAAAAACGCATGATCCGCAGCCGCTGTTTAGGGGGTCGGGGCTTTAGCCCCGATGTAAACATCGCCGATTTTCAGGGGTTTTAACCCCGGAAGCACGTTTTCATCATTCTCGCTTATCTCACGGGGCGCAAAGAGCGTGAACAGTTTCCATCTCCTCGTCATCATCGTTTTCATCAGCCTGGCATTCGATTTCACCAATGGCTGGCACGACGCCGCCAGTTCCATCGCCACCATCGTTTCGACGCGTGTCCTCCGCCCATTTTGGGCCGTCGTCTGGGCCGCGGCTTGGAACTTCATCGCCCCATTCGCCTTTGGCACCGCCGTCGCCGCCACCATGGGCAAAGGCCTCGTTGATCTTCATCTCGTGAATCAAAACGTCCTGCTCGCTGGCCTCCTGGGCGCGATCATCTGGAATTACGCGACCATTCGCCTCGGTATTCCTTGCAGCTCGTCTCACGCCCTGATGGGCGGATACGGCGGCGCTGCCATCGCCGCGGCGGGCTTTCGCGCCATCCTATGGTCCGGCTGGACGAAGCCCGTGATTTTCATCTTCGTCGCGCCAATCATTGGACTCGCCGTCGGCCTCTTCATCGCCATAGCCACCAGTTGGATCGTTCATCGCCAGCCGCCCACGCGCGTCGACCGCTGGTTTCGCCGTCTGCAATTGCTCTCCGCCGCCGCATTCAGCTTCGGCCACGGTACCAACGACTCGCAAAAGAGCATGGGCATCATCACCGCGGCGCTGCTCACCGCCGGCTACTTGCGTTCCTACATCGTTCCAGATTGGGTGATTATTTGCTGCGCTCTCGCAATGGCCGGCGGGACTATGGCCGGTGGCTGGCGCGTCGTGAAAACGATGGGCCAGCGCATCACCAAACTCCGCCCCTTCACCGGCTTCTCCGCCGAAGCCGCTGCGGCCCTCACGCTCTTCGGCACGGCCGCTGCAGGCATCCCCGTCAGCACCACTCACGTCATCACCGGAGCCATCTCCGGCGTCGGCGCTTCGCAACGCATCACCGCCGTCCATTGGGGCGTCACGCGCCGCATTGTCTGGGCTTGGATTCTCACGATTCCCGGCGCTGGCCTCATGGGCGCCATCTTCTACCACGCCCTCCACCACTGGCTCCGCTAACTCCAACGTTTGTCACCTTTGTAGCTCACGTCCCGTTCGCGCCCGCTTTTGCGCGAACTGACGTGAGGCCTTCGCTCTTCCCTCGCCTTTGTTATCCCTAGCCTGTTCGTGTCGTTTGCGAAGACTAGAACGCGCAGCGTCGTTACGCCCGCTTTGGGATGCAGACTATGGCGGAACACTCGACCGGCCAGGCATTCGGGGAACATAACGGGAGAATGCAGTAGGAACTTCAGTGGGGCTGTGGAGGCGATTGAATTTTCTGGCGGACGTGGACGGAAAACATCATGAAGTTCGCGAACGTCTGAAAGGTCATCATGCGGTAGAGCGGAGCCTCGAGCGAATTATCCTGCCGAACGAGGATGTAGACATCCGCCGTCTGAGGCAACCACATCTCGATCTTCTGGCTGTGAAACTGAACCGGACCGTACTTGACGGAAAGCCACCAATTCTCCACTTTGGGCATGGGAATCGGCCTTATGGCTCCGATTTCGAGATGCAAGACGTTTCCCGAGTCCGCGAGCCAGGCGCGTCCCTTCAACGTTAGCCTTTGGAGAGAATTAGCATCGCCGACTCCCAGCATTTCGTTTGGCCTATCTGCGCGCTGTAGGAAGGAGACGACCCAGGCTGGCTGCCCCTCCCACTGCGCCCTGCCCTCACATGCCATGTCGAAGTCTGCGCGATAACGGGGGAGGAAAATCAGCGCGAGCTCCGCCAGGCCAACGCTTTGCGAACTTGCCGGGAAGGCCTGCGTTCCCTTGAGAGGTGTGCGCGTCTCTTGAACGGTCAGACCATTCCCCATAGGCGCGAAGAGCGCGAGATATTCGAAGTCTCCGCTTTGGCCGTCCATGCGGACGAACATGTTGTCGATAAGTTCGTACTGAATTCTTTCTGTCGCAGTGAAGTTGGGCACGTTATCCGCAAATTCCTGTGCTCGCGTCGCGGCATTGTTCAGCACATCAGAGAGCATGCACGGCGGCGTAGCGGAAATGGAACGCAAAGGCTTTTCTAGGTTGGGAGGATTCCAGGCCATTGGGCGGTCTTTTATTTTCGGCGGGGAACCCTTCGTTTGCTCTATAGGATTTCCGGCGTAGACGCGATTGCGGTTGGTGTTGGCGCTGGCGAGGCAGGCGACTGCGAATGCTCCGATAATGCAAAGATGTCTAGTAGAGCTACGCTGCGCCCACCCTCGCGTCAACTTGATTCCCCCATGCGGAACGCGCCGACTGTCTCGACTGAATATCCGTTGCATATGACTGAAGACTTGCGCCACCCGAAGCTTCGCGGCGTGGTTCAGTTGACTTGGGATAGCGGAATGATAAGGCTGCCGAGGTCGTTCGTGCTCGGATCCTGCACCACGACGCGCAGTGTGGTCACGCCCGCTTTGGGATGTAGGTTTTGATGGAACATCATGCCGGACTTCAGCAATGCGGCGTATTGTGCGTCGGTCATCTGAAATTTGTAGCCTTTGTCCCACTGGTAGACTACTTTGCCGGCTTGGTCTTGCTCGATCACATAGACAATCACTGAGCCTTTGCGAAGATTGCCGCTCTGGACTAACTGCAGATCGCGAATGTCGATCGAGCAGGAGAGATTCAGCGAATCCGGCCGCGGCTGGTTCACACGCGACAAGCTGGCCTGCAAAGGAATCACGGAGGATTCGAGCGGGCTTTGCACCGCGGAAAGCAACCGCGTCTGGTCTTCGTCTTTGGTGGGCGCGGTATCGGGATAGGCGAAATAGCCGCGAGGATAACGGACCGTCAGGCCTTTGCCGCGGACCTCGACTTTGATTTCGTGAAACTTCCCATCGAGCGCATCGCGATTGATGTAGAAACCCAGCGTGTAGGTGACAGCGGAATCTTCGACGGCTTTACGGATCGCGCCCGTGATGTCGTTGGTGTTGACGAACGCCTGGCCGCCGGTTTCGGCGGCGACCTTCTCCATCGTGGCGATGCCGATTGGTTGCATAGAGTGCCCCGGCGCATTGAGCGCGGGATTGGGTTGGCCCACGGTCGTGAAAAGCTGCTTGACGTAACCTTCGTGGGGTTGCTCGGGAAAAGCTTGTGCAAGCAATCCTCTTGCGTCGATGGGGTATACAGCGATATTCGCCGGACTCAGTACGCGAGCCATGGCAACACCTGAAAAGGGAAGGTTCGCAGTGAGCCAGACAAGGTTCTTGCGTCCGGGAATGTTGGCGACATGAGAGGCAATTTGGTGTAGAGCAGCCATGGTCTCAGCGGCGCGTTCTTCGTTGGCCGTTACGGCCAAGTTTGCCGATGCTTCGTTCTCGCAAGGGTCACACACACCATTCGGCGACGTTTTGTAGCCCGGTTCGGCAGCCGGGCGATCCGTAATCGAAGACGTGTCGTATTTCTTCAGGATTGCGAGAAGCTGGTCGCGGTTGTTCGTGAAGTCGGACAGTACAGACAAGCGGTTGCGAAGGCTGTAAATGGCAATGCGATCTTCGGGCTGGAGCTGCTGAACGAATTGGAGCAGATGGTTCTTGCCGTTCTGAAGTGCGAGGTCTTCAAGCCAGTACGATGTGCTCTCGTATGGGCTTTCCGGGGCGGATCCGTAGAGCGTATTTAAGTTATCGAGCAGAACAATCGTGACACTGCGCGGTGCGGTAGTACCGTAATGCGGCACGTCGGAAAAAGTGTTTTGAGGCAGCGGTTGTTGAGGCGGTTGTTGTGCGGCAGCCGCCGCATCCGCGTAGAAAATGCTGAGCTGCCGCGGCTTGTTGCGATCCAGAATGGTGAAATCGGCTTTGGTGAGATTTTCAACAGGACCGTTCTTGTCGCGGACGATCACGCCGATTTCAACCAGGCGAGTCGAAACGTGAATTCGCCGCTGCTGGTACAAATCGGCGGAAGATACTGCGGCAGGAACGAGCAGGAGAGCAACCACAACGGAAATGCCAAATCGAGGCATAGGCACCCCCTTACAACATCGGGGCGATTTTACGCCGCTCGGATGCGAATTGACAAGGCCGCCGCAGAGTCCAATTCGTCGCTGAGCATAACTCCTTGCTCATCGGCACAGACGCAGTCAGCGGGCTGACACCACAGCAAAAGCCTTGTTCCTCGCCGTTCACACAACGAGACGGCCCGCATGGTCCGCACGGCTCCACTTCCGCTGCCTTTCCCTCGCCTCTAATCCCCGTCTGTGCTAGGGTAGCTTGGAGGCGGTATGTGGGTGCAATCGATGCAGGCGACGGAAGAGAGAACGGCACAGCGAACCATGGCGGCTCGAGTCCGCCAATCCCCCACTGCCACATCTGCCAAGCCCGTGGGCCTTCACCCTTGTTTTCTAATCGGGACACAAAAGCTCAGTGAATTTTCGCTAACCACCAATAAAATCAATCACTTGACTTTTTCTAATCGGGACAAATTTCACAATATCTCGCTCTCGTTTACGCCTGTCTTGGTTGGCCCGCGCCCGGCTCTCTTGGCTGACCACTGGCCACTGGCTACTGACCACTGCCTCAGCCGAATCGCCACACATCTGAAATTAGAATTGCGCGTAACTTATACAAAACAAAACTTCTCCCAATTTCTAATCGATAATTTTCGCACTCTATTTCGTTGCCCCTCGGCGATCGCCAATTGCCCCATCACGCTCTCCGGATTGCTCTATGACTGAGTTCAACCCTCCCTTTGCCACTGTCGAGGAAGCCGCCGAAGAAATCCGCCAGGGCCGTATGGTCATCATCGTCGATGACGAAGATCGCGAAAACGAAGGCGACCTCGCCATGGCCGCCGAAAAAATCACGCCCGAAGCCGTGAATTTCATGGCTCGCGAAGGACGCGGCCTCATCTGCCTCGCGCTTACCGAAGAACGCTGCGACGCGCTGAATCTCACGCCCATGTCTCAGCGCAACACTTCCCTCTTCGGCACGCCTTTTTGTGAATCCATCGACGCACGCCGCGGCACCACCACCGGCATCAGCGCTTCCGATCGCGCCACCACAATTCTCACCGCCATCGATCCCAACGCGCGCCCCGAAGACCTCGCGCGCCCCGGCCATATTTTTCCGCTGCGCGCGCGTCGCGGCGGCGTTCTCGTTCGCGCCGGCCAGACCGAGGCCTCCGTTGATCTCGCGCGCATCGCCGGCCTCGAACCTTCCGGCGTCATCTGCGAAATCATGAACGACGACGGCACCATGGCGCGCGTCCCGCAGCTCATCGAATTCTGCCGCCGCCACAATTTGAAATTGCTCACCATCGCCGAACTCATTCGCTATCGCATGCGCCACGAGCGCTACGTCAAGCGCCTCGCAGAATCAATTCTCCCCACGCGCTTCGGCGAATTTCGCATGATTGCCTATTCCAGCGAGACCGACGATGAGCAGCACGTCGTCCTCATTCGCGGCGAACTCCCCGGAGATCCGCCGCCGCTCGTCCGCGTCCATTCGCAATGCCTCACTGGTGATACCTTCGGCGTCCTCGCCTGCGATTGCCGCGAAACCATCGACCGATCTCTTGAGGCCATCGCTCGCGAAAATCGCGGCGTCTTTGTTTACCTCCATCATAGCGGCCGCGGCTTTCGCATCGATTCGCATCCGGGAGAAAATGATGCTCTGCCACGCATTCTTTTCCACTCACGCGGTGAAATTGATCAGGACTTGAATCGCCAGCGTCAGGTATGGCGCGAAAGCGGCGTCGGCTCGCAGATTCTGATTGATTTGGGATTGCGGCGGATTCGCGTGCTCACCAATCATCCGCGCAAACTCGCCGCGCTCGAAGGCTACGGCCTCGAAATCGCCGAGCAGGTACCTCTCACTCTGCGCAATTCCCCGGCGTCCCATCAGCCCTTCTAATCCGATGAAAAATTCGCGCTGGGTTCACGCGACGGCGGGCACAACGCACCGCCGGCGAGAGACCCATCCCCCTCGCGTTTCGGTTTCGTCAGCGATTTTTCGCCGCCAGCCCTATCGTGATGTATGGCCGCATCTTGTCGAGCTTGCGTTTCGAAATTCGCGGAATCACCAGCAGATCGTTGACACTCTTGAACGGGCCGCTCTTCTCCCGAAAATTCAAAATGGCCTGCGCTGTCGACGGCCCCACTCCCGGCAACTCCTCGAGCTGCTTCAGCGTCGCCGTGTTCAAGTCAATCGGATGCGCCGGCAACTTTTTCTTCGCCGCAGCGCAGAGCGGAAACACGAGGAGCATGGCACAGCACAAACACAAAACGAGCCTAGACAAATGATCATATCGCTGAGCACCCAATTTCACCATTTCAGCCACTCCAGCACGTACAATGCAAAAAACACTGTCAGCAGAACCGATGTCGCCAGCTCGTACCAGAGTCGCGCCTTCGTGAATGACTTACCTTTGATCCATACGCGCCACAGCAGTCGGGCCCAACTCCAAGAAAACTCAGCAACGCCAAATAGCACGGCCGTCGTCCAAATCAGCGCAACGTGGGGCGTCGTGCCATGCGGAAATCGAGCCTGCAATTTCCAAGTCCCAAAAGCCAGCGCGAGTGATCCGACTCCAACGATGACGCGATTGCGAACTTGCGCACCGTACAGACCGTACCCTTGGCGTATTGAGAGGCCGCGGCGGGAGTTTGCGG
Organism: Candidatus Acidiferrales bacterium; assembly: GCA_030037355.1. Taxonomy (GTDB): domain Bacteria; phylum Acidobacteriota; class Terriglobia; order Acidiferrales; family UBA7541; genus DAHUXN01. The sequence goes on from JASHRL010000391.1 coordinate 9,527, forward strand.
CATCAGGTGCGCTAACTGGCGATCTCATAGCCGTGAGTATCCCATATTTTTACGTCACCGAACAGTACAGCCTGCGGCTCAACTTGCGCACGGTCGCCGACGACGATGATGCTGGCATTCGCGGAGTCAAAATATTTTTGCGCTGCGAGCAGCACATCCTCGATTTGCAGTGCGCGGATTTTCTCGCGGAACGTTTCGAGATAATCGTCCGGCAATCGATCCAGAT
>JASHRL010000392.1 GCA_030037355.1 Candidatus Acidiferrales bacterium
AGAACCGCGAAGACAGCGAGCAGAATCATGGAAAAGCGGCGGTCGGCGAGCGAATCCGCAATGGTTTCATCCATAGATTCCGCGCCGTAATATACGAGCTGGCTATTGAAACGTTGCGCCGCACGGCGAATCGGATCCGCAAAACTATCCGGCGGGCCGAGAGTTCGCGCGACCATGTCCACGCCTTTCGAGAGCAACGGCATGAATCGGTCAGGGACCTGCATCACCGGGAAATAAAATTGCGCCTGGATTTTCGCCGTGGCGTCGGTGTCGAGTCCCCAGTGCTTGACATGGCCAACGACGCCAACGACCTGCGCCTGCAGATTCAGAATCGAAAGATTGACGAGCTTGCCGATCGGGTCCACTCCCGGGAAAAATTTCTTGGCGAATTGCTCGTCGATCACGATGGCCGTCGGCGAGTGGATGGTGTCTTGAGCGGTAATGAAGCGGCCGCGTTCGAGCGGAATCTGCATGGCGTTCAGATAATCTGGGCCAACGAGATAGAAGAGCGCCCAGTTCATTTCATTGTCGCCCTGCGGCTTGGGATGGCCTTCGAGCCAGAATGGCAATTCGGAATCGCCCTGCATCGGCAGCGAACCGCCGACCGCATCTGCGTCTTTGACGCCCGGAATCGAGTCCATTGACGAAATCAGCTGAAGCAATTCATTGCGCATCTGATCGGGCGGCAGATTGCCCATGTCCGGCGGATACGCGAGGCTGAATGTGAGCACATTGTGCGGGTTGAATCCGGAATTGACGGCCCAGAGACTCACGAGGCTGCGAATCATCAGCCCGGCGCCGACGAGCAGCACCAGCGCCAGCGCCATTTCGACGATGACGAAAACTCCCTGCAAGCGATGGCGCGCGCCGCTCGAGCCGCGTCCGCCTTCCTTCAGCGTGTCGTGCAAATTCGTTTGGCCGACTTTCAGCGCCGGCGCGAGGCCGAAAAGGATCCCTGCAAGGAGAGAAATCCCCAGCGTATAGACAAGAACGCTGCCATCGAGGCCAATCGCCGCTGCGCGCGGCAAGGCGCTCGGCAAAACGCGAATCGCCGCTTTGGTTCCCCATGCGGCAATCGCCAGCCCCAGCGCGCCGCCCGTGATGGCGAGCATGACGCTTTCGGTTAAGAGCTGCCGCACGATGCGGCTGCGGCCTGCGCCGAGCGCCGCGCGAATGGCAAATTCGCGCGTGCGGCCAGTCGAGCGCGCCAGAAGCAGATTGGCGATGTTCACGCAGGCGATCAGAAGCACAAACGCCACTGCCCCAAGCAAAATGTAAAGCAGCGGCGCGACGTTGCCGACCATATCCTGCTTAAGCGGAACGATGGTGATGCCGTTGCCCTTATCCGCGTCGGGATATACGCGCGCAAGGCTATTCGCGACGCCATCCATGTCCGCGCGAGCCTGCTCGAACGTGAAGCCCGGCTTCAGCCGAGCGACCGCGTTCATGCCCATGCTGACGCGCCGGTCGAGAAATGTCTTGTCCGTCCACTGGCCAATGGGCACGTAAATGTCGCTCAGGCGAAAATTGTTTCCGCGAAAATAAAATCCTGCTGGAATGATGCCGACGACCGTGTATGGCGTGCCATTGAGGTTGAGCGCCTGGCCGAGAATGCTGGGCGAACTGCCAAATCGGCGCCGCCAGAAGCCTTCGCTGAGAATGGCGACAGGCGCGCCGCCCGGATGGTCATCTTGCACGGTGAATAAGCGGCCCAAAACTGGCTTGACGCCGAGGATGCTGAAAAAATCCGCAGAAATCATTTCGCCGCGCAGGCGCTCCGGCTGGCCCGCGCCGGTCATGTTGTAGCTTTCGCTGCGATACGCGGCCATGTCTTCAAACGAGTGGTTGTCGCGCTGCCAGTCGAGAAAATTCGGATAAGAGATCGACGATTCCTGAAAGTTCGCGACGCGGGAATAGAGCGCATAAAGCCGGTCAGCTTGCGGATACGGCAGCGGACTCAGCACCACGCCATTGACGACGGAAAAAAGCGCCGTGTTTGCGCCGATGCCCAGCGCCAGCGTGAGAATGGCAATCGCCGTGAACCCCGGCGACTTCACCAGCATGCGCACGCCGTAACGCAGGTCCTGTAAAAACGTCTCCATGTCGCCTCCGCGCTAATCGCTCGCTTGCCGGGCGGTCACGTAGCCGCTAAAAGCACGCCCGTCCTCAAGCTCGAACAGTGATACGCAGCGGCGCGGGAAAAAGTTCGATGGGGAATGCGAAGCGTTCGGCGGCCAGAAATTGTTATTCGCAGCGCAGGACGACCCTGCCTGCGGCAGGCATCGGACCGGTGCGACTCGAGCAAACTTACTCATACCGCAAAGCAACCATGGGATCTACTTTCGAGGCGCGGCGCGCAGGAACGTAACACGCTGCCAGCGCGACGAGCACGATGACGCCGACGACGCAAGCAAAAGTAACCGGATCGAACGCGGTCACACCGAAGAGGAAGCTTTTCATCAGCCGTCCGACGAGCAGCGCGGCGACGACGCCCGCCGCGAGGCCGGCGAGCACCGGCGCCATTCCCTGCCGCAAGACCATCGCGCGTAAATCCGAAAATTGCGCGCCGAGCGCCATGCGAATCCCGAGTTCGTGGCGGCGCTGCTCGACGGAATAGGCCACGACGCCGAAAATCCCGAGCGACGCGAGAAGCAGCGCGCACGCGGCAAATAGCAGCGCGAGCGACATCTGGAAACGCTGTGTATCGACAGATTGCGAAACGACGTCGGTCATCGGCCGCAGCGCGGCGATGGGAACATCGGCGTCAATATTTTGGACCACGCGGCGCACGGCGGATTCCGCGCCGGCGGGATCCATTGCCGTCCGAACCACGATGGACGCGGCTCCCGGCGGATTTGGACCTTCCTTCAGCCCCGGCACGCAATAGATCATCAGGAGCGGAGCCTGGTCGAGTCTCGTTGTACGAATATCGCCGACGACGCCGATCACTTGCGCGGAATGATTC
>JASHRL010000393.1 GCA_030037355.1 Candidatus Acidiferrales bacterium
AATCAAGGCGGAAAACTCTACAGCCTCGGCTATGCGTCTCCCGCCGCCATCCAGGTCGACCCCATCGAGAAAAAACCGCTCAATCATTTTCTTCCCGGCACGAAAATTTTCTCCATGGGCACCGCCGGCTGCAATATGGGCTGCTTTTTCTGCCAGAACTGGGACATCTCGAAATCCCGCAGCGATCAAGTTCACTCCACGCATCTCGAGCCCGAGCAAGTCGTCGAACTCGCCATTCGCCACGGCTGCCCTTCGATCGCCTTCACCTACAATGAGCCGACCATCTGGGCCGAATACGTCATCGACATTTGCGAAGTCGCCCACGCGCGCGGCCTTCACACCGTCATGGTCACCAATGGCTACATCACGCGCGAAGCTTTCGCCGACGTTTACGGCCACGGCCTGATCGATGCCGCCAACGTCGACCTGAAAGCCTTCACCGAAAATTTCTACGGCAAAATCACGCTGACGCATCTCGCTCCCGTGCTCGAAACTCTGCTTCGTCTTAAGAACGAAACCAACGTCTGGTTCGAGCTCACCAATCTGATGATTCCCACGCTCAACGACGACGAAGACGAAACGCGCAAACTCGCCGAATGGGTGCTCGTGCATCTTGGCCCTGACGTTCCGCTGCACTTCACGGCATTTCATCCCGATTTCAAGCTCCGCGACAAACCGCGCACGCCGCCGGAAACTTTGCATCGCGCGCGCCGCATCGCTCTCGACGCCGGCCTTCACTATGTTTACGAAGGCAACATTTTCACCGACGCCGCGAACACCTATTGCCCGCAATGCCGCGCGCTTCTCATCGAACGCTCCTGGCATGACGTTCGCAAAAATGTTCTGAAAAATGGCGCCTGTCCGAAGTGCGGTTGCGCGATTCCTGGCCGCTGGTCGAGCGCACGCAACGCGACAGCCGGTCCCGTGCATCGCAATGGCCGTGCGGCTTCCATTGAAGACTTTGATTCCTGGAATCTTTGAGCGCTTATGCTTCGCTACTGAGGAGGAGAAACCATGAACCGCATTCGCGTTTTTTCGATCGCCGTTCTCGCCGCGGCCGCGCTCGCCTGCGCGGCCTTTGCTATTGCGCAAAGTCAACAGCGCAACCCCGGCCCTCCTGCTATGGCCGTCGAGCGCACGCGCGACAGCCGCCTGATTGCCGTCGACGTGGTCCGCATGCTGAACACTGCAGAAGAGAAATACAAATCGCAGCACAATGCTTACGCCGACTGGAGCGAGCTATACCGTTTCATCGAGAATGAGCAGTCGCCGATGCAGCCGCGATTCGGCGGCCTCGAAATCAGCGCAGGGCCCGAAGTCGTTCCCGGTTGGAATCTCGACCTGATTGCCTCGGCGGATCGTCGCAGCTATGAATTCGCGCTGCGCAATGTGGACGACAAGGCCTGCCGTTTTTCTTTTTTCAGCGACGAGAGCGGCCTGATTTATCAGGGCGATGTGATTGGCTGTCCGTCAGCGCAGGTGATCCCCGCGAGCCAATAAAATGTCGCTTCAAGTATTGAAGCCTGGGATAAGAAGTGGGAAGCGCGCGCAAGTCTTTGTCCGCTATTTCCACGGCCCGTAATATCCCGGCCCGACGCGCAGCGAATGGTGCCACGCGATGGGAAAACTCCACCACGCGATCGTGCCCAGCACCGCCTGTATCACCGCGAGCGGCAAAATATTTCGATGCCGCGCGAAAAGCCACGCCAATACTGTGCCGCCGATGAAAGTCAGTGGCACCAACACGGGGTTCGGCCAATGGCATGCCGCAAAAATTGCGCCAGCCGTGAGCGCCGCAACCCAATCTTTGCGCAATAGTTCGAGCAGCCGATTATTCAGCAGGGAATTGAGCGCCACCTGCTGCAACAAACAGAACGCAAAGTAGCTCCATAGCCGCACCGGCGAACGCAAATTTTCCGGGATGTGGCGCGGCTGGCCAAGAGCCAATCCCGTCGCAATCAGCGCCGCGGCCATGATCGCGAATGCAATCAGCGCCCATTTCGTCGCCGGCCACAAATTATCCGCGCGCCAGCCCAGCGTTTTGGGCGTGTCGCGATGCAACAAAAAGCTCGCCGCGATCCAAATCGGAAAAACGATCCACACCCAACGCGCCGTGAATTCCCATCGCCAGATAAATAGCAGCGTGTAAATCGGAATCCCGATGACGTCAATAAACGAAAGTATGCGCCGAGTGTGCTGGTTCATTTCTTGTTAGGATGCGCGCAAGAGTTCTTCGACTATCTCCATCGCGTCAGCGCTATCCATGCCGGAATCTTCCGCGAGCCAATCACACGCAATGTCCGGGAATCCCCGGCGCGTAATTGCCGCAGGCAATTCACTCAGGATATGACGCGGCTCGCGCGCCAGGAGTTCGCCGATGGCCTCGAAGAGAATTTCGTGATCCGCGTCGCGCCACGAATAATCCGCCAGCCGGCGCGCGACACTTTTTCGAATCGCCGCATCGGTTTCGCTCGCGCACAAAAATCGCAGCAATTGCCTTTCGCGCTCCGCGCGCGATTTCGTGCCCCGATTCGGTTCCATCGTCGTTGGTTTTCCGCCTGGCTTCGCTCGCGAGTTCCATCGCGATTCTATCGCAG
>JASHRL010000394.1 GCA_030037355.1 Candidatus Acidiferrales bacterium
ACCCGTTGATTTCAACGTGATCGTCACCGTCGCATTCGGCACGATGGCATTACTGGCGTCGGTCACGACGCCAACGATCATGCCCGTGTTGGTCGACTGTGCCAGCGTAGCCATCGGCGCGAGAATCAGCGCAAAAGCGCAGAAGAGCGCCGCCAGACACACAAATGAAGATAGGCGGAAAAACAAACTCTTGGAGGGATTAAACATGTCTACGACCTCCTGGTCGAGAACTCCATAGATTTCGGTACAGTGGCACCTACCCCGGTGCCCGTACACACCCGCTGGCACGCCTTTTAGTTCGCCACGACACCTTTGTCAACAGGAAAATAGTCTGCAAACAGAATTCTCGTAATACGTCAGAATATGAGTCAAAACATACGAAATATCATAGATAATCAGCAGTTAATGGAATAAAGCTGGCTGTCAATAATCTGTTCTTGGTAACATATTTCTCAAAATGAGAAATACCGCGAGTCGATTTTACATTAGTCTCTATACGGAATCTAGAATTCTACTCTCAGGCCCACTAGCAGCTGCCGAGGTGTATTGGCTTGGCTGTTCCAAGTCCCGAAGGTATTGGGGAGGTCCAAATCCAAGCTCGGAAAGCGGAAGTTCACGAGGTTAAAGACGTTGAAGGCGTCAGCGGAGATGATCACTTTGTATCGCTCCGTCGACGCAATGTTCTTACCTACAGAAAAATCCAGATTCCATGTCGTCGGAGTCCGCAACTCGTCATAGGGTATCTCTCCAGCCGTGCTCAATGCCGGCCGGGAAAGATTCGCTAGGACCGTACTCGGGTCCCCGAACAAGTTGTAACTGCCATTAAACTTGTGCTGCGACCCCATGCCGCTCAGTTGTGCGGAGGATAAAGCGCAGTTGCTTGCCAGGAACGCGCCGAAGTTCCCGTCGGCATTCACGCAAGTTGGAAAACCAGTCGCGAATGAATAGACGCCGGACGTGTACCAGCCGCCGATAATGCGGTCCATGATTCCATTGCCGGTCTTGAATTTCCCTCCGGCGCCGAACGGCAACGCGTAATGAAACCATCCGTTGATGGTGTGCTTTTGATCCCAAGGCTCGGAGGAATAGTCGAGATTTAAGTTGTACGGACTGTTCATCGAATCGGTGTACGCCTGGTCGCCTCCTTGATTCCCAATAGCATGGCTCCAAGTCCAGTTGACCTGAAATTGCAGACCGTTCGAGAAAGTCTTATTCAAACTGACGTACCCTGCCATGTAGTTCGAGTATCCCCCATCCGTCATGCCTGAAAATTCAAAGACCTGGGAGTTATCGATCGTTGGTTCTCCGAACAAAATCAACTGATTGTTGAGCGTTTGCGCGAAATTTCCCAGGTTTCCGTTAATCAAATCTGAGCTGTCTTTGGCCGCAAGATAAGCCGAACAATTCGCGTATCCCGCTCCGGTGCAATTCGCAAGGCCCAATTGATTGTCGAAAAATGGCTCGTCAGGAACGGAAGCCCCGGTTTGCAGGGCCTGCGCCACGCCGTCAAAGGCCTGAGCGTAGGTCTCACCGCTCGCTGCGTCCTTCATCATGTAGTCTGGCGCATTGAGCTGGATTCCCTGCGCGAGGTTGCGGCTGATTCTTCCGATGAAGCCCGCCTCAAGCAATGTCCTGTCCGGCAGCGATCGTTCAATGCTGACGGTTACATTGTGAGAATGGGCCGGCACCGCATAGGGATCGAGAGCCGACGAGAAAAACAGTCCATTCGGGGCCGACGGAATATAGGGAATGTTTTGGGCAACAGGACTCGGAATTGCGACTGTAGTCCCGTCCCAGCCGGACACTGTCGGTCCCAAACGGAAAGCATTTGTCGGATCCGTTGAAGTGCCCGTGCAGGCACCAGCTGAGTTGGGTCCGCCACAAGCGTCGACATCTGCAAGTCCGCCAGCCAGAAGAGGGTTGAGCGCGTCTGTCGCGGCGCTGGTACGATCGAATAACAAGTCGTACCCGCCGCGAATCACGGTTGCATTGTCTCCAAAAAGGCGATTCTTCCACGGCACTTGCCACGCTACAGCTACGCGCGGACCGATATCGTGCCATGCCGTGTTTCGCACTGTCCCCTGGAAAGGAGTTGCTAACGAATTGACTGGCGTGAGTCCCCATTGCGGATTGAATGCCTGACCACTCTCAAGCGCCATCGCCCGATTCTGAATGTATTGATAGTAATCTACAGGTGTGTTCGTACCCGCATACGTCATCACCACTTGGTTGCCCTGAGCCTCGCTAGGTGCAAGTTGGACGCCCCAGTCGAGCCCCGCAGTGATCGTGAGATTCCGGCGAGCCTGCCACACATCCTGAAAGTACGAATAGAAGGAGGGGATGCGCACATTGTCGGAGACAGGGGTCCCCAACGGGTTAGGCTGGAAAGCATTGTTTCGGGTCTCAACCTGAGTTGCACGATCCACAAGTCCGAGGACGGTCGAGTACAACTCATTCCAAGTCAAGAGTTGATTGCCTGGAAGGCAGTTGGTAGATACGCCTGCACTCGAGCTGCAAGGCGTCGGCTGATAGGCGCTGGGAATAGTGACGTATTCCCCGCTGCCGTTGCCACTGGCCTCTATGTAATTGATCGGACCACTCGTCAAACCGCCCGTCACGTCATCTGTCCGGACATCGTAGTCGTTCCATATATAACCGGACCCGCCAAACTGAAGCAGATGGCTCTTATGCAGCCAGCTAAAATCCTGCCCGATATCCCAATCGTGACCGTCCCAGATTTGGTCGCTAGCCTGTTGTGTATTGATATTGACTGGATCCGCCAAAAGTTTCGCCGTTGAGTTACTCTGACCAAGGCCTTCGCCAGCCAGTTCGATTGCTTGAGTAATTCCAGTGGCGGGAACGAGCGGTGTAGGTGCCTGCCGGTTCCACGCCCACGAGTTGCGCAAGTACGACCCATGTGTGACAGACGTGAACTGCGGCGTCAGTTGACCCGTCACTTCAAAGGTCGCGTAGCTTGGATCGTTTTCGTCGGTCGAAACGGACTGGCCAGTGAGCATATCCACCTGCTCGTTTCCTTGCCGCTGAATCGATGCTTGGTGGTAAGTGGTGAAGACGCTCCATTTGTCGTTCACCTGATAATCCAGCCGAAGCACGCCCATATTCTCCGAAATGGGCGTAGGCGCGTTGAAAGTGTAGCCTGTCGTGTTCAGCCCATCGCCTAGGTTGGAATTGTTGCCCGCAGGATATAGCACCAACTGTGCAGCGATAACAGGGCTTATTCCCAGCCCCCGCGGGTCGCATGAACCCGCGGCGCACGCCGTCGAGATGTTGCCGGATTGCAGCGGATAGCTGACGGGATTGCCTCCAAGGCAGCCACCGCTGGCGCTGAATCCGTTGGCGCAGTCGTCAAACGTAAGGATTCCAGCCTTCAGCGTACTGGTCGGAACAAGGGTAGAGAACGTCGTCTGATCGTGAGCCCGCGAGCCTTCATAGTTGGCAAAAAACCAGAAATGGTTCTTTACCACGGGTCCGCCAAGCGCGGCTCCAAAGCGATTATCGACATCTTGCGGCCGAACAAGACCCACGCGGTTATCGAGCCAACTGTTCGCATCGAGCGCATCGTCGTTATGATATTCGTAGGCCGAGCCATGAAGGGAGTTCGTTCCGTTCTTGGTGAGCACGTTGACCTGACCGCCCGAAGAACGAACGAAGGTGGCGTTCGGGCTGCTGGCCGCCACGCGGAATTCCTGCGTGCTATCGATCGGGATCAAAACTACCGGAGCGGGCTGTGGTTCCTTCGGGGGATTGGCGTAGTGGTTTGTTCCGTCGAGGTCACTCGTAGCATCCCCGCCATCGACGTTAAATGTGATCTGCTCGCTGCGAGCTCCAGCCATCTGCCCGCCGAGCGTGTCGCTGTCGGACGTGGCGGGTGTCACCGCCGGTTGCAGAAAAATCAGAGCGCTCGCGCTTCGCGTGAATACTGGCAACCGTTCCAGGGCGACGCCGCCGAGCGTTGTTCCTACCGTCGAACTCGTCGTCTGCAATTCAGCGGAAGTCGTTTCTCGGGCTTCGACCGTCTGTGAAGCTTCCCCGAGTTTGAGAGCGACGTTTTCGACGGCTGATCGCATAATTTCTACGTGCACGTCATCAACGACCGTTGTTTCGAACCCCGTCGCGGAAGCTCGCAGTGCGTATTCTCCGGGAGGCACAGCCGGAAAGGCGTAATGTCCCGCAGCGTCGGTGGTGGTGGAGTACTGTGCATTCGTCCCGTGCTCTTGGAGTGTCACGTTGGCGTTCGGGATAATTGCGTTTGAGGGGTCCGTCACGACCCCCGACACCAAACCAGCAGAAGCCGTTTGCGCGCGCAAAACTTTGGGGGCAAAGCCGAAGAGGAAAAATAGACTAATCGTCAGCAGACAATATCGGTGATTCCGCATCGTGCGGAATATACGCTCGCGTCGCAAACATTTGTGGGCGCGAGCGACATTTAAAGGAATACTCTGCTGTCGACCGCCGGAATACGCAGTCATTTATATAGGCCCCCTGGCTTGTTCTCGAGTCTCTTAACTTGAACACAGTGGAGATGTTCAGAGACGCTGTCCGGTACCTGCTAATTACTATTGTTGCGAAAGCTTGTCAAACGCAAAACAAAATACAGTATACCGGCTCCCGTCCGCCAGCATAGCGGGCAATCCTCATCCATAATGATGCCTCGTTGCGCGGCGGTATGTTCGGAAACGGGCACTCATTATCGGGCGCAACAATCAAGGTCAGAATCTTGGATCCAAACGGAACCAATTCGCTGTATTTCTTGCAGCGCCTTCCGTTCTTGCGCATCGAAATTCTGTAGGTTGGCGTGCGTATCTATTCCAGTGGCGCTGGAGGCGAAGTTAGCCTAAAATCGGTGGTTTACTCCCCCGGTTTGACACCAACAAGGATGCTCATGAGAAGCGATTTCTGCATGCGATGGCCGGCCCTGCGAGCGCTCCCATTCGCAGTCTGCGTTCTCTGCGTCTGCTTCTTCGCGGGCTGCGCCAATAAGCCAGTGGTCCACGGTGCGGGATTTTCAGCAATGGCGGTGCGGACTCAAATTGCGAATCTTATCGATATTCCAGACACATCCGAGTATCTGGCTACGCTGAAGTCGCGGCGTTCTGCATCAATCAATCCTCAGGTCGAAGGGTGGGTCACAAAAATCTTCGTACACTCTGGCGAGCATGTCAGCCAGGGGGCCTCATTGATGGAAATCGATCCCCGAGTTCAAGAAGCGACCGTTGACAGCCAAATTGCCGCACGCAATGCTCAAGCGGCAAACCTCGCAAACGCGGAGGCCCAGTATCAGCGCGGATTGAAGCTCTACCAGGCCGGAATCATCAGCAAGCAGGATTTCGATACGTACGAGACCACCTACCAGAGCGCTCTCGCGCAAACCAAGTCACTCGATGCGCAAGTGATTCAGCAGCGCGCGACCTTGCACTACTACGCCGTTTCCGCGCCGACCGACGGAATCGTTGGTGATATTCCCGTGCACGTGGGCGACCGCGTCACAAACACGACGTTGCTCACAACCGTCGACCAGCTCGGCAGCCTTGAAGCCTACCTCTATATTCCCACAGAACGCTCGTCGGGTTTGCATCTCGGCGAACCGGTCGACCTGTTGGATGACTCCGGCGATGTCATTGCTCGCTCGAGCGTGTTTTTCATTTCTCCGGAAGTCGACAGCGGCACGCAGACCGTGCTGGCAAAAGCAATCGTGGCCAATGCTCAGGGTAAGTTCCGCACGGATCAATTCGTCAACGCGCGGATCACTTGGCGGACCACCAAGGGGCTCGAAGTGCCTGTGCTTGCAGTTCAGCGTTTGAACGGTCAATTTTTCATTTTTCTTGCGGCGAGCGCGCCGAAAGGCGCCGTCGCGCGTCAACAGCAGATCCAGGTCGGCAGCGTCATTGGAAATAACTATGTGGTCCTTAGTGGCATCAAACCCGGAGACCATGTGATCGTCGGCGGCTTCCAGTTTCTGACCGACGGCGTCCCCGTGAAAGAAACGATTGAGAACGCTCCTGCTGCGGTGGGCTCTCATTGACAATCGATGGCGGCGTCATTTTCCGGATTTCGCGGGCTGGCTTTTCATCGCGCGTTTGCCGGAACGAGGAGTTGAAGCGTGTTCGTTGATTTCTTTATCCGGCGGCCGATTTTTGCCACAGTTTGCGCGCTGATCATTATCTTAGGTGGCGTCGTTGCGATTCCTACCCTTCCGGTTGCGCAATTCCCCAATCTCGCGCCTCCGCAGGTCATCGTCACCAGCGCCTACACCGGCGCAGATGCGCAAACCGTTGAATCTGCTGTCACCATTCCGCTCGAACGCTCTATCAACGGCGTCGAGGGCCTCAAGTACCTGACCTCTACAAGCGGCAATGACGGCACAAGCACGATCACCGCTACATTTGACGTTACGCGTGATCCCGACCTCGCCGCGGTCGACGTGCAGAATCGCGTGCAGGCTGCGGTTGGACTGCTCCCCGCCGAGGTCAACGCCAACGGCGTAACGATCACCAAAGGTTTTGCAGGATTTGTCTTCGCAGCGGCGTTCTATGCGGAAAACAGCAAGTACACGGGCCTGTTCATCAGCAATTACGTCGATGTTTACGTCAGCGACGCCATCAAACGCGTGCCTGGCGTAGCCACTGTCACGATCTTCGGCCAGCGCGAATACGCCATGCGCGTCTGGCTCGATCCCACGAAACTTGCCGCGCGCCAGCTCACAGCGACGGATGTCATCAACGCGCTTGAAGAGCAGAACGTTCAGGTTGCCGCGGGCCAGATTGGCCAGCCACCTTCGCTTCCGGGCCAGGCTTTTCAGATCAGTGTGCGCGCCATGGGCCAGCTCGTCGAACCCTCGGAATTCGACAACATCATTCTGAAAACCGGCGCGGATGGCACGCTCGTGCGCGTGAAAGACGTTGGTTACTCGGAACTGGGCGCGCAAGATTACAGCAGTAATCTCTTTATTGACGGCCACGAAGCCATCGGCCTCGCCGTTCAGCAGCTTCCCAATTCCAACGCGCTGCAGGTCGACACGCTATGCAAAGAGGAATTGGCGAAGCTCGCTCCGACTTTTCCCGCCGGCTTGAAATACGGCGTTGCTTTCGACACCACCACGGCCGTCAGCGAGGGCATTCGCGACGTCATCACCACGCTGATTGAAGCCATTCTCCTCGTCATCGCCGTGATCTTCATCTTTCTGCAGGACTGGCGCAGCACGTTCATCCCCGCCATCACGATTCCCGTTTCGCTCATTGGCACATTCATTTTCGTCAAACTACTCGGCTTCTCCATCAACACGCTGACGATGTTCGGCATCACGCTTGCCACCGGCCTCGTCGTCGACGACGCCATCGTCGTCATTGAAAACATCCAGCGCCATATCAACGAAGGCATCACCGAACCGCACCGCGCCGCATCGGTCGCCATGGGCGAAGTCGCCGGCGCCGTGGTCGCCACTTCGTTGGTGCTCGTGTCCGTCTTCGTCCCCGTTGCACTTTTTCCTGGAACCACAGGAATCCTCTTTCGTCAATTTGCTCTGACCATCGCGTTTTCCGTAGCCATTTCAGCATTCAATGCGCTGACTCTTACTCCTGCGCTTTCCGCCATTTTTCTGGGCCACCAGCACGAAGGCCGTTTGAGCAAACGCCTCTTTGCTCCGTTCAACCGTTTGATCATCGGTGGAACAAATCTTTATCGCGCAACGCTGCGGCACCTCTTCAATTGGAAGTTCGCGACGACGGTCCTTTTTCTGCTGCTTTCCGGTTTGACCTATTGGGTTTTCGACAAAGTTCCCCGCGGTTTCGTCCCAGAGGACGACCAGGGCTACATCATGATTCTTGTGCAAGCTCCGCCCGGAGCTTCGCTCGACTACACCTCCAACATCTGCCACCAGGTGGAATCTATTCTCTGGCATCAGCCCGAGACGGCTGACATTTTTTCCGTAGCTGGCTTCAGCTTCTCCGGCGCCGCGTCCAACTACGCCATGGTCTTCGTCAATCTGAAGCCATTTGACCAGCGTCAGGGCCCCGCTCACAGTGCTATGGCGTACATAAATCGCTTGCGCGGGCCGTTCTTTGCGATTTCTGGCGCCATCGTGGCGCCTTTCAATCCCCCGGCCGTTCAGGGGCTTGGCAATTTCGGCGGCTTCCAACTGGAAGTCGAAGACCAGGGCGCAGCGACGCTCCAGCAGCTCCAGCAGGAGACCGGCGACCTTGTCCGTGCTGGCAACCGTGATCCCAAGCTGACCGGGCTGTTCACCAGCTTCACCGCCAACGACCCGCAATACGTTGTGAATATCGACCGCAGCACCGCCAAGAGCCTGAACATCCCGCTCGGTCAGGTGACGGATGCGCTGCAGGTTTTCCTCGGTTCCGTATACGTCAACAATTTCACGTTCAATAATCGCTCCTATCGCGTGTACATTCAGGGAGAAAAGCAATTCCGCTCGCACCCCAGCGACATTGATCAGTTCTACGTTCGCTCGAATTCCGGCAGCATGGTGCCGCTGGATAATCTGGTAAACATCACGCAAACAGCGAGTCCGCAGGTCATCACGCACTACAATCTCTTTCGCTCGGCCGAAATCGACGGCTCGGCCGCAGCCGGACGCAGTTCCGGCGATGCCATCGGCGAAATGCAAAATCTAGCCGCGAAAATCTTGCCGCGCGGAATGTCCTATGAATGGTCCGGCCTGTCGCTGGAAGAAATTCAATCGGGCAGCAAGGCTGCAGCGCTTTTCGGACTCGGCTTGCTGGTTGTCTATCTGACGCTCGCGGCTCAATACGAGAGTTTTGCGCTGCCGTTCATCGTGCTCATGGCTGTACCCATGGCCTTGCTTGGGGCGTTGCTTTTTCAGGCTTTGCGTGGAAACATCAATGACGTGTATTGCCAGATCGGTTTGGTGATGCTCATCGGCCTCTCCAGTAAGAACGCCATCCTCATTGTCGAATTCGCAGAGCAGCTCCGGGAAAGAGGCATGGGACTCTACGAGGCCGCGATTGAAGCGGCGCGCATTCGCCTTCGGCCCATCTTAATGACGTCATTCGCCTTCCTGCTAGGCGTATTGCCTCTCGTATTGGCCTCCGGCGCGGGCGCGGCCAGCCGCAAATCGGTGGGCTCGACGGTCTTTGGCGGCATGATTTTCGCCACGTCGCTCAACCTGCTTTTTATTCCCGTGCTCTAC
>JASHRL010000395.1 GCA_030037355.1 Candidatus Acidiferrales bacterium
GCAGATTTGCCGCGAGAGTACGCCGAGCCGGTCGGCAAGTCAACGATAGCTGCCTATGATGGGGCGGAGGCGAATGGAGAAGCACGTTTAACCCACCCGCCGCTACAAAGGCGGCGGGACGTCGCTGGAAAAGCCACGGCAACTGATTTAAGCTCGTGCGCTGCGGCTTGGCGCGCGTTCACGAAAGCGGCGAGCCACCGGAGGGATTCATGCTGGTTTCGAGGTTGGCTGGTGTCTTTGTTCTCTCGCTCAGCTTCGCGATGATTGCTGCGAACGCGCACGAGCAAACGCAACCCATGGCGCAAGCTCAGCCGCAAACACAGTCACAAACGTCCCAAACCGCCGCCAGCCGGCCGGCCACGCCGCGCGCGAACCCGGCAGATGTTGCGTCGCCTGACGCGCTTCTCGCCGCGAACTACGCCATACTTTCAGGGCCTCTCGGACAGAAGCGCGATTGGAATCGCTTTCGCTCGCTCTATATGCCCGACGCGCGATTGGGCTCCGTGAGACACGCGAAAGACGGCGCGGGCCTCACGACGCATTCTTTCACGGTCGAGGGATTCATCGCGTTTTGCAATGATTACTTCGAAAAGGGCAGCTTCTACGAGAAAGAAATTTCGCGCCACGCGGACCGCTACGGAAACATCATGCAAATCTTCAGCACCTACGAGTCACGCCGCGACCCAAAAGATCCCAAGCCCTTTGACCGCGGCATTAATGGTTTTCAACTTTTCTTCGACGGCCACCGCTGGTGGATCGTCAGCGCCCTCTGGCAAGCGGAATCGCCGGACGCCCCGATTCCTGAAAAATTTCTGCCCAAGGCGCGCGTGGCTCGGTCTTAGCCCGCGCGTGCAGCGATGACGCGTAACCGGAAAGCGGGGAACCCGGCGTCTTCATCTGCCGCAGGCTTGTTAGCAAGGCCGTGGATGCGACTTCGAGAATTTTCGTGCGCCGGCGACAAGGGCGCGCGAGGAAGAAATTCAACACATGCCTCGACATCGGGCGGAGTAGGATTGCCCGCGTGAAAGCGGCGCGGCGTGGGACGGTTCAACTCGCCCTTTGCGGAGGGCGCAAGGGATGGGCCACCCGGGAAAGCCTCAGGTCAGCCCCGATGCAAAAAGACATCGGGGCGGGACCTGAGCTACAGAATCATCGGATGGCCGCTCGGGCTAGGCTCGGGATGACAAGGTGTGGTTAGTGGTTAGTGGTTAGTGGCCAGCGATCGGCAACGGGCGGAGAGTTATCGGCGAAGCGCATGGGAAGCGATGGATGTGCCGGAGGCGCGCGTGGCTCAGCCTTAGCTCGCGCGCGCAGCCGATGACGCGCAGCCAAGAATGAGACGTTGCCGCGCGGGGGCGGGGAAGGAGCGGATTCATGATGAGCGAGAAGCGGTGGCGTGGGCGAAGGATCGTCGTGGTTGTGGTGATGCTCGCTGGCGTCGCGTTCGTGGCGCCCTGGCGCGCCGGTGCGCAGCGGCAAGCGGAGGCGCAGATTGCTGCTACACGCGACTCGGCGCAAGTGGAGCCGGGGACGATGAACGTGCACTGGAACGAAGGCGCGGCGGATTGTACGAAAACGTCGCTACCGCCGCTGCAAGTCCATCGGTACAACGCGCAGACGTACATCCTGCGCGAGAGCCTTTGCTCGACGTTCGAAGCGCCGTTCATGTATCTGCTGATCGGATCGCGGCGCGCGATGCTGATTGATACGGGCGACGTGGCGGATGCAGCTCAGATGCCGCTCGAAAAGACGGTGATGAGTCTGCTGCCGATGTCGGGGCTGGCGAAGCTGCGGCTGCTCGTCGTGCACACGCACAGGCACCTGGACCATCGCGCGGGCGACGTGCAGTTCACGGGCTTGGCGGATGTCGAAGTGGTGGGATACGACATCGCGAGCGTGCGGAAGTTCTATCAATTCGACAACTGGAAGGATGGAATCGCGGAGATCGATCTGGGGGGAAGAATCGTCGAGGCGATGGCGACGCCCGGGCACAATGAGACGGAGGTCTCGTTTTACGACCGCAATACGGGATTATTTTTCTCCGGCGATTTTATGATGCCGGCGCGGCTGCTGATTGACGACCCGAGCGCGGACATGGACAGCGCGGAAAAAGTTGCGGCGTTCGTCAGGGACAGGCCGGTGAGCTACGTGCTCGGCGGGCACATCGAAATGGACGCGAAGGGGAATCTTTTTCCGTGGGAATCGCGATATCACCCGAACGAGCACGTTTTGCAGATGACGAAAGAGGATTTGCTGGCGTTGCCCGGCGCGTTGCGTGGATTCAACGGATTTTACAGCGTGGTGCAGACGAAGAGCGGGCCGTTCGTCATGATCGATTCGATGCGGATATTGATGATCTTCGGCGCGGGCGTGATTCTGGCGCTGGTGCTGATTGTGTGGGTGATTGCGTGGTTTGTGCGACGCGGAAAGCGCAAGCGGATGATGAGGGGAATGGCGTAAAGGCGAAGAGCGCGGGGATTGGACGCGCGGCGCGATGCCGACGCGCTGGATGCGCGAGGAGTGAAGGCCTCAGGTCAGCCCCGATGAGAAAAGAGACATCGGGGCGGGACCTGAGCTACAGAATCATCGTCATCGGATGGATGGGCGGGCCTGAAGGCCGCCCCTACGAAGAAAACGTTCAACCCACGCGCCTCTCCATTATGTGCAACGGCTGCGATTTTTAATTCTTCGCGGCTGGCTGGGGCGTGTTCTCGGGCTCGGCCATTTCCGCGGCTACTTTGCACACTCCTCCGTCCGCTTTCCAAACCCGCAGATACGCGGCGGTAAAGTCCTCGTGCTGTCCGGTTTTGAGATCGACATACGAGTCGTGCACAGTTCCATACTCATATGCCATGCCGCCTGATTCATCGGCGACGACGCGTCCTGTTCTCTCAACCCGGGACTCGTTCTTTCGGCCGGCCCTGATCGTTGCGCTGGCCTGGCTCCTAGCCTGGGTTCCGATCACAGGCTTATCGAGCGCTCCACTAAAGAAGTACTGATCGGCGGTATGCGGCAGCGCGCCTTTTCCAGCCGCTGCCTTCGC
>JASHRL010000396.1 GCA_030037355.1 Candidatus Acidiferrales bacterium
GTCATGTCATAGAAGCACTGCGCGTTGCAAAAAGCCGGCGTATCGCCGCTGGGGTAGAGCGACGTGAAGCTCGTCCCACCGTTTGTGCTGATAAAGAGCCCGAGGAGGTCCTCCGACGATGTCGTGATATCAGCGATCGAAACGACAATTTCAGTGTCGGACGGGTTATTCGCCGGCGACGAAGGCCCCAGCGCAACTGTAATGCGGCCGTAGTTTGCTTTGCTCAAGCCCGCCGCTGTAGCAGCAGTGTCAAGACTCGTCACGCGCGTCCAGGTCTGGCCATTGTTCGTTGATTCATAAAGGCCGTTATTTCCTTCCGCGTTCGATGAGCTGCAAGTTCCGTTAGGGCCCGTACAAAATGGAATCCCGAGGACTGCATACGCCGTGTTTCCCGTCGAGTCGTTCGGATCGAATGCGACGCCGGTCGCGTAGTCATATTGGCCGTTGTCTCCCGAATACGAACTTGGCGGATCCAGCGTCCAGTCCATGCCCCCATCGATTGAGCGCCATACGCCCGAGTGCGACTGATTGCTGACTCCCTCGACAGCAGCCAGAAGAACTTGCGATGTGCCGCTCGTCTCCGGATCAACCGAAATCGTCCCAATGAAAGGTCCTGCAAAGGAACTGTTTTGCGATGTAATGATTGGTGGCGTGCCGGCAGTTTCATTTACAAATGTGTTGTCCTTCGCCCATGTGCTTCCGCCATCATGCGAGATCAACACGCCTGCGCCGTAAAAGCTGTCGTACGCGAAATTCTCTTCTCCGGTTCCGTAGTAGATCGAACCTGTGTGCCCTCCGGCGCTGGGCGCTCCGCCGCTGCAATCACCGGAGACTGAATCCAATGCAATCGAGCCTGTCGAAATGGAAAGTTGGCTGTCGGTCATCGGAGTCCACGTAGTTCCTGCGTTCGTCGTCTTCCAGATGCCGCCTTCCGCTCCTCCCGCGTAGACCGTATCGCCCGTCGTATCGCACGGGTCCACGGCGAGTGCATTCACGCGCCCTGACACCGGACCAAAATTCTCGCTCAACGTTGGCTCAGGTCCCAGCGGCGTCCATTGCGTGGAACTTATCGTGATCGGGTAGTTGCCGAAACTTTTTGTAGGAGTCCCAACCGTCACGGCCTCAGAAGCCGCGAAGCGTCCAAGCATCGTCCCATTCACTTGCCGCAGCTGCTCCTTCTCGCGCACGGCCTTGATGCGTGCATCCGCCGGAATGTAACCGAGCGGATACGCGCGCTGCTGGAAAAACCATTGAGCGCGCTTGCGAATCTGCAGCGCGGAATCGCGCTCGTTCTCGCCTTTGCGAGTTTGACGGCCAGCGGGTTGTTGTTGCTGGCCGATCAGCGGAAGGATCGCGCCAGCCAGCAGCAGAACGGAAAGCACGAGGGTGGCAGCGAGCCTGTGATTCATCACCAAGCGTCCAGCTTTTTCAAAAGTAGCTTTCAATCGGAGCAGATTCCATTCGTTGAAATTCACCTTACTCCTCCTCAAACCATGCGTCCTGAGGACGCTCAATTCAAATTGCAGTTTTCGCGGCGCTACCAGCGCCCGGGCGTCTACGATGTAGACTAGTATTTACAATCGGCCCTCCGCCCAGAGGGCCCAAATCCTGTGAGGCTAGCTGAATCGCTTCGCTTAGATGCAAGATATCGCGCTATAGATATCAATGCGAAACTCAAAAGAGAACTGTGCCTGAACGGTACCCCCTATGGGGATTAACACCTTCACCCTGCTAAAGTTCCATGTTTTTGCGGCTCAGGCGGCACGGAGATGGCCGCCAAAGGGCAGAGTTTTTGTGTCCGATTGTGGGACGGGCGAGTCCCACAATCGGGCGTGCAGTATTCCTAGGCAAGGCGTATAATCATTGTAATTTCAAGAGATTGAAAGAGTTAATCGGTAGGCATAGCGGCATGCCAATTGCGACTACCCGCGTCAGGAGAATCTAACCTTGGACATTGTCCGGCCAGAAGTTAAACGAAAAAAGCGGATGCGCCGAATTATGTATATTTCGGCGGTGGTTGTTTTGGTGCCCCTGGTTACTTGGGGACTTTCCAGACTTAAGCCCGCGCCGCCCAGCGTAGATGGGTCCGTGATTTATACGGACACCGTGAAGCGTGGAGATCTACCGATCGAGGTCCGCGGCTTGGGTACTCTCGTGCCGGAAACGATTACGCAGATTACTCTCAACACAGATGGCCGAGTCCTGCAACGCCTGATTCTTCCCGGCGCTCCGGTTAAGGCCGATTCCGTGATCATGGTTCTCACCAACCCTACGCTCGACCAGCAACTCCTCAGCGCGCGATATCAATTGAAATCCGCCCAAGCGCAGTTGAGCAGCCTGCAGGCCTCCGTAAGTAATACCTTGATGGGGCTACGCTCCACGGCTGCTGGAGTGCGCTCCCAGTACCGCCAAATGGAGGTGCAGGCGGAAGCGGACCAGGCTGGTTACAAAGTCGGCGTCGTCGCAAAAGTTGTTGCTGAAAAATCCGAAGTCGCCGCAGTCGAGTTGAAAGCGGAAGACGAATTGGCGCAGAAACAGGTGGATGATTTTGAGAGCTCTGTGCAGTCTCAACTGGCCGTTCAGCAAGCCATTGTCTCTCAAGATCAGGCGCAAGTGGACTTATATCAAAGCGAAGTGAGTGCCTTAACCGTCCGCGCTGGCATCGACGGCGTGTTGCAAGACGAGCCTGCCCAGGTTGGCCAGGACATGGTCGCCGGCTCGGAACTCGCCACCGTCGCGCAGCAGTCGAAATTGAAAGCCGCTCTGCAGATCGCGGAAACGCAGGTGGGCGACGTTCGCCTCGGCCAGTCTGCCACCATCGATACCCATAACGGCTACATTCCCGGCACGGTCATGCGAATCGATCCGGCCGTTGCTAACGGAACCCGCACCGTGGACGTCCATCTGAATGGGCCTTTGCCCCCGGGCGCCGTTCCGAACTCGAGTGTCGAAGGTACTATTTTGATCGACAATCTGAAAAACGTCATTTACGTCGGTCGGCCCGTTCACGGCGACCAGGACAGTCACGTTGGGCTTTTCAAGGAAACTCCCGACGGCAAGGAAGCCGAGCTCGTCAACGTGCAGATTGGAAAAGCTTCGGTCAGCGATGTGGAAATTTTGAAAGGCTTGAATGTGGGAGATGTCGTCATTTTGTCCGACATGTCGGCTTACGACAATTTCCCGGTAATTCGCATCAAGTAGAGTATCATTATCTCGCAGGTAAAGGAGAAAGGTATGACTAGCCCGGAGAAAGCCCTCATTCATCTGGATGGCGTGACAAAGGTCTTCTTTACCGATGAGATCGAGACCCACGCCCTCGCCGGTGTGCATCTCGAAATAAAAGTCGGCGAATTCCTCGCCATTGCCGGGCCTTCCGGCTG
>JASHRL010000397.1 GCA_030037355.1 Candidatus Acidiferrales bacterium
TAGAGGCTTTGGACGACGGCCCATACCGAGAGGGCAGGCCGCCCTCGTTAGCCTCGTGTCTGCGCACGACGCCATAGCGATCTCAACCTCTGCTATTCGATTTAGGCTGGGACTTAGTCTATGGCCGAGATTTGTTCGTTTTCTACTGGCCTAGAGTTCAGGTTTTGGCCACTGTTCAAAGGCCTGGCTGCTTGCGAAGACTCACGAATCCAATTGCGACCCAAGTTGACGACGGAAATCAAAACTGCGATTTCCCTTCGATCGCATGAAACCTACCACGCTCTTGGCCTCGTTCGCAAGCCAGTGTTTCCCCTCCCTCTGCTGCTCTAAGTCATCACAAACGATATAACTCAAGTCGCAGTTCAAACTGAACTCTTCACGGATCTGCTCAGCAGCCGCGACCGGGATACGGCAGGCAGAGTTTCGCGAAGGAGGTGTAGAATCGCGTGGCACAAAACGCGTTCATCTATTAATGGGCAGTCCAACGCTGAAAAACAGAGCAGCCGATTGGGATTGGAAAGGATGGTTGCGAAAAGATGCTGGGAAGAATGAGAGTGAGAATTTCTGGGGCGGTCGCGGCCGGTCTTCTATTCATTTGCGTGGCGTTCGCGGCCCAGGCGCCGATCGCTGGATTTCCGCCGAAACTGCCTTCTGCGGATCTCGTTTTGCGCAACGGAGTCGTCGTGACGCTCGATTCGCTGCAACCCCGGGTGCAAGCGTTAGCGATTCGGGACGGACGAATTGAAGCGATGGGCAGCGATGCGGCGATCGCCCACTACATCGGGGCGAACACGAAAGTCATCGACTTGAAGGGCGCGTTCGTAACCCCTGGATTTATCGAGGGGCATGGGCATCTACTGGGAACCGGGCGCTCGTTGATGGAGTTGAACGTGGGCGAGGCGCCGAACTGGGATGCGATTGTGGCGATGGTGAAAGCCGCCGTGGCGAAGGCCAAGCCCGGGGAGTGGATTGTGGGCACCGGATGGCAGCAGAGCAAATGGAATAAGGCGCCTCAACCGAATGTTGACGGTCTGCCATTGCCGGACAGTTTGAATTCTGTATCGCCGAACAATCCGGTAATGCTCGAACACGTGAGCGGCCACGCGGTTTATGCAAACGCAGCGGCGTTGAAGCTTGCGGGCATTACGAGCACGACGCCCGATCCACCCGGTGGAAGCATCGTTCATGACGAACACGGAAATCCCATTGGGATGCTGCGTGATACGGCAGATGGCCCGGTCTTCCGTGCGTACAGTGGTTACATCTCGAGTTTGCCGCCGCAAGAAGTTGCTGCGCGGAGCGAAAAGGCGCTGAAACTCGCGGTTCAGAATGAGATCAGCAAAGGCATAACGACATTCGTGGACATGGGCGAGAATTTCAAAACCATTGACTGGTTGAAGCAACAAGCGGCGAATGGCCTGCCGCTGCGGCTGTACATCAACGTCAATGGCGAGCCGCCGTCGGAATTGGACCAGCATCTCGCCGACTATCGCATCGTTGGTTATGCGAACGACCATTTTACGGTGCGCGGCATTGGCGAAATCCTGTCGGACGGAGCACTCGGAACCAAAAGCGCATGGTTCCTCGAACCGTACAGCGACGCGCCGAATATTACGGGCAAGAATGTCACGGCCATGAACGAAATTATGCAGATGGCACAAATCGCGGCACGCGATGGGTTCCAGGTTTCGGTACACGCCATTGGTGACCGGGCGAATCGCGAGACTTTGGACGTTTTTCAGAAGATCTTCACCGAGGATCCTGCCGCACAGGCATTGCGCTGGCGCATCGAGCACGCTCAGCACTTGAGTCCGTCCGATATTCCGCGCTTCGCTCAATTAGGGGTGATCGCTTCCATGCAATCCATCCATGCTTGCTCGGACGCGCCGTTTGTGGTCCAGGGCATCGGTGAAAAGCGCGCGAGCGAAGGCGCGTACGTATGGCACTCGTTGATCGAAAGCGGAGCGATCGTGCTCGATGGCACGGACACACCCGTCGAAGACACCAACCCCATTCCGAATTTCTATTGCGGCGTGACGCGCCGCGAAGGCAATAGCGCGTATTTCTTCCCCGAAGAAGCGAAGACGCGAATCGAAGAGTTGCGTTCTTACACCGAAAACAATGCTTACGCCATCTTCGAGGACCGGGAGCTTGGCACACTCACACCCGGCAAACTGGCTGACATTGACGTGTTTTCAGGCGACTTGCTGACCATGCCTGCAGAGCAGATCCTGCGCACGCGCGTGCTGTACACATTTATCGATGGCAAGGTCGTCTACGAGCGGCCCGGCGCATCCGCATGGCACAGCGGCGAGCTATTCGCGCCGATGCCGGAGTTCAATCACGTCGATTGAGCGTGTAGTAAGAAACACGAACCGTCGCGAACGTAATCCGCAAGATGATTGCAAACATGACGCCGAACAGACGAAGCCGACGTCAGCGGGAAGCGATTCGGCGTGGAACGGAATGCCTTTGACGAAGAATTGCCGGCGCGCCAAAAAAATCAAGCCGACCTTGCTGCTTCGGCCATTTTCTTGTTCAGATCCGCAAACCGCGGGTGACTGCGAATCGGATTCAGATACGGATCATTGCGGATAATGTCCGGATCCCCAAAACCGCAGGAGATCGCTTTCTCCAAAGACCCGAGGGCTTGGTCTGTACGGCCCAAGATAGCGAAGATGCAGGCCAAATTGTAACAAACGGCGGAATCGTCGGGATCAATCGCCAGAGCTCGTTGCGCCCATTCCAAACCCCGCTCCTGCTGACCCAACCGGCAGAGGTTCTGCGCGCCGAGATAGAGAGCGCGGACGTCGTCGGGATGCATATCGAGATGCTTTTCGATGACTTCGACGGCGCGACGGTGAGCCGTCTCCACGGTAGCCGGAGATGAGCCCATCCCTTCGAGCGTATTCGCCAGCAGGCTTGGCGACTGGTAATCGTCGGGACGGACCTTGCACGCCTGCTCAAATAATTGCACGGCTTCTTTGAGGCGGCCGTGAATAAGACAGGAGCGTGCGTAGAAGTAATAGCCCTCAAAGAGTTGCGGATTCAGGCGGATGGCGGCTTCGAATTCCTTTCGCGCCTCCTCATGGCGACGAACGAGCGACAGGTAATGCCCGCGGGCCGCATGAGCTTCGGCGAGATCAGGATCCAGCTCCAAAGCCTTGTGGCTGGCCTCGTCGGCATTCTTGAGATTCTCTTGCGTGGGCTGCCAATAGAACTGGAGGAAGGAATAGCAATCGGCTAGTCCGGCATACGCAAGAGCGTATTGCGGATCGATCTCGATCGCTCTGGCAAACATATTTCGACCGTACTCAATTCCCTTGCGACGAAACTGGTGGAAATACTGCCTTCCACGAAGGTAATAATCGTAAGCTTCGACATTCGCAGTGGGAACCTTCTCGATGGCCTGCTTCTCTTCCTCGCTGAGCATGATTTGCAGAGCTTCGGCGATATTTTTCGCCATTTCGTCTTGGATCGCGAAAACATCCTCCAAAGTGCGGTCGAAACGGCGGGCCCAAACGGCGTGATCCGTCGAGGTTTCCACAAGCTGTGCAGTAATGCGGAGGCGGGCGCCAGCGCGACGCAAACTTCCCTCGAGAACATAAGCAGCGCCTAATTCCTCGCCAACCTGCTTGGCAGAGACCGTCTTGTTGCGATAGGCAGAAACCGTGGAACGCGGAAACACCCGGAGGCCGCGAATATTGGAAAGCTCGGTAATGATGTCCTCCGTCATGCCGTCGCGAAAATATTCATCCTCCTGCCCGTGACTGAGATTTTCAAAATAGAGCACAGCGACAGATTTCTCGCGCGACGTCACCGACGAAGCGCGCCCGGAGTCCAATTCACGCTTCAAATCTTGCAGATCCTCCTTGAGGCTCGCGGCGGTGTCGTAGCGTGAGGAGCGCTCCTTCGCCAGAGCGCCATTGATGATGGTCTGCAAACGGTGCGGAATCGCCGGATTGACGCGCGCGATCGGCGCCGGGTTGCGATTCAAGATCGCGTCGAAGATCGTGGCCGGCGTATTCCCGGAAAAGGCCTGGCGACCGGTGGCCATCTCGTAGAGAACCACGCCGAGCGAGAAAATATCCGTGCGCTGGTCAACTCCCTCGCCTCGCGCCTGTTCCGGAGACATGTAAGCGACGGTGCCGAGTGACGTGCCGGGGCTGGTGAGCAACGGATCGACGGTAAGTTGGGCCGTGACGCCAACGGTTTCCGCGCCCCACCGCTCTCTTTGGGCGAGCTTCGCCAGACCGAAGTCGAGGACCTTGGCCTGGCCTGACTTCGTGATGAATATATTGGCGGGCTTGATGTCGCGGTGGGTGATTCCTTTGGCATGCGCGGCAACGAGGGCATCGATAATCTGGATGGCTATTTCGAGGATGCGATCTGTCTTGAGAGGCCCACTTTCAAGAAGATGCTTCAATGTCTGCCCTTCCATGAGCTCCATGACAAGGAAAGGCTGCCCATCCTGCTCGGCGATTTCGTAAATCGTGCAAATGTTGGGATGATTGAGCGCCGCGGCAGCCTGCGCTTCACGACGAAAGCGTTCCAAGCTGACGGTGTCGCTGGCGGCACCTTCCGGAAGGAACTTCAGTGCAACCGTGCGGAGGAGGCGCGTGTCCTCAGCTTTATAGACCACGCCCATTCCGCCTCCACCGAGCTTCTCGTGCACTCGGTAGTGGGAAATTGTCTTACCGGTACGGGCCTGGACCTCCGGCATGAGAAGCGCATCTTAACGAGTCCGGAAGACTACGTCAACGCCGTACCGGTACGCCGATCAAAAGGATCGAGATGTTTCCCTTCCCTGTCTTTGAAAAGATGAAAGTTGATTCTCTAGCAAGCGTCTTACCGACACAAATGCATCGTATCGCTCCATGTGCCTCTCGCAAGCTTTGCCTTCGCTTTCGCTATTTCATCACCGTTGCATTAGTCGGAGTCAGCGTGACCGAGTTTGCTCCCGCCTTGAGGTTCACTTGCTGGCCCCAGAAGAGCGGCTGCTTGTTATAGAGCGCCGAAATCATCAGATAATAGGTTCCCGCCGGAACTCCGGAGAATGTCGCCTTCCCGCTCGCGTCTGCCTGCACTGCCGCAGCAGCATCGGAGTTGATAGCAGCCATCATCTTCTGGCAATCCGGAGTTCTTTGCCCACAGGCGATGCCGAGAACTTTGTACGCTGAACTGCCAGCCGGGATGGCCACGCCAGTGCTCGTGATTGCCGCTTGCAAGCTCGTCCGCAACAGAACGTAAGGACGACCCGCGAGAGGATTTTGCGCGCCAGCCTGCGCCGGCATGCCATCGAGAACAGACAGTACGGCATTGCCGGTCGGCGCGCCGGGAGTCGACAGGCGTCCTTTGCCGCCACCGGCGGCCGAAGCGGAGCCTGCCGACGCATTCGCAGCGGAACTCGTGGGAACCGAGCTCGACGGGACGTCTCCCGGTGAGAGCACTCCTAGATTGCAGGTGGCGTTGAGCGGAGCAAAGGTGAAGTCGTCGTTGCTGTTCTGGCCGATGATCCGTCTGCCTTCGACAAGATATGGACCGGAGCCCGGGTTAAGTGTGTTGTTCGATTGCAGAACCATCGTCAACGGATGGTCAGGCGCCTCAACTCTCACAACCGCCTGCTTGCCGTCGGCGACTACGGTGTATGGATAAGCGCGCGCCGCGTCTGGCCCGCAACCGAGTATGGCGGACTCGGGGTAGAAGCCTACGCTGAAACCCGTCGACGCAGCATAAGTGCCGTTCATGCGCAGACCTGCCGGCGTCGGTGGTGCATTTTGGTCGCCCAGCATTCCTTGCAGAAGATTCTTTTCCGTGTCGACAACTCCGGGCCCGGCGCCTTTCGAACTCAGGTTCGGACGCGGACACGTGCGCGTCACGCGCTTGTATTCGTAGATGGTCGCCTGCTCGCCGGAGTAGGTGTACCCTTCACCCACGCCCGCAGACACCAGCCCGTTCACTGTCACAGGAGTGGTTCCCACGAGCGTGTCGCCGCTGGCGTACAGAACGATGTTCGCTGGTGTGCTGGAAATGGTGAGTACCGCGCGATTGTTCACAATGGCGATTGTGTACGCGTGCGAATCGGGGCGCATATCCGCGCAACTGAGCGCCACCGACGCTTCACTGAATTCCAGCCGCCACTGGCCGTCACCGAGAAAGACGCCAGCCATTTGCGGGCCAGTGACCTCTTTCCCCACAACACCCGGAGCGACAGAGCTGAGCAGGCCATTGACATTGGGCATGAGCGAATCCATCAGACCGTTTCCGAGACAGACCGATGAAGGCCGCCCGGCGGCGACGCAGCGCCTCATTGCGTGCGTTGCCGGATCCTCGGCAGGTTGCGGTGCTGATGCGCCAACGGCGTAGGGATTGCCTTGTTCGGCGCGCTTTATGGCCGCATCCTGCTGGTCCTGGATTTTTTTGTTGAACGCTTGCGCTTTGGCCACATCCTGAGACGACGGCTGCTTGCACGTCGGCAACAATTTCTTCAAAGCGCCGCGCGTCTCGTACGTGTATTTCATTAAGCCGTTGGACAACACGGTGTCCGGATGCCCCACCATGCAGGTCGAAGAATCCGATGTGTCGCGAATGTTGCAGTTTTCAATATAGATTCGTTCTCCGTTGCAAACGTAAGTGACATTCGTCTGGATCGTTTGCGCGGACGCGATCGCTGCGGAGAACAGGCTGAACATCACGCCAAGCACGAAAAGCCTTCGTCGCATCTTCATTTTCTCTTCCCCAAAATATCCGTTCACGCCTTGGCAGGCGCTTTCAATGCCCTAAGAGCCAGAACCGCCGATGCAGCGACGAGGACGAAAACCATCGCGCTCCATGAAAATGGGTCTGTGCCGGCAAGCTTTACGACATCGCTAAACGCCGAATGTTCATTCTCGAAGATCATCGCCAAGGCGATCACGACATAGGCGAGTGGCGCGGCGTTCAGATATTTTGACCACGCAGCGCGCAGGAAAGGCGCAACGAAAGGCGCGGCAATCGCGAGCAGCCCCAAGAAAGAAAAGAAGCCGTGGCTCCCTCCCTCTGCAACGCTCTCAAGATTCTTGAAGTCTGTGCCTAGCAGACTCCAGAATGTGTACGAAAGTTTGCCCCCGCCTGTGTCCACGCCTGCCGCCGGAAAGAAGAACCAGGCGATCCAGACGAGCGCGGCGCTGCCGAGCGCCACGGCGCCCATGCGCGCGGCGAGCGCTCCGAGGCCTTGCTGCGCGAGTTTCGCCGCTTCCTTGCCGCGTTCCTGCGCCGCGCCGCTCAACTGATTCATGCGCTCTTTCGCGAGCTGCTGCGAATCGATCGCCGTAATCGCCGCGATCGCGCCCATGGCGTCGAACTCGACCTCTACGGTCATGTTCGGCGTCGGAGCCACCGGAGATTTCCAGACGTTTTCGAGCGTGAAGGATTTCTGCTCGCCATTGACGAAGATAATTCCCGGATTGCTGTCGGGAATCTTGATCACTGTGCCTCTCGTTTTCCCTTGTGCTCGCGCTGTGCCCGTCGCGTTCATCGTGTATCTCCTTTGTGCGTGAGAATTGCCGGATTTTGATCCCTCCGGAATCGAAACTCATGCGGTTGATCGCGTCAAATTCCTCAGTGATTGCTTGCCACGGCGGCGCTGCTACCAAGTAAGCTCATCACGCTCGTGCTCGATGATGGGGTGATGCTGTAGCGCTTCAGCCCGGTATTGTCCTGCGTCATGATTTCGAGAGTGCCATCCGGCTCCATTTCCCAAGTTCCAGGCCCCCAGCCGGGGGAGGAGTGAAAGCCATCGAGTACCGGTTGGCCGTCTACAAAAAGACGGAAGCCCTGAGCATACTTATTGGCGTCGAAGAAAACATGGTTCCCGTCGGGGGAGAAGGTCAGGTTTTCATAAACGGGATTCCGCCCGAAGTACGCGAACTTGCCGTCCACGCAGAGACCGTACGTGTCCGGGCCAGAGGGATTCGCCAAACCGCAAAAGTAAGCCATGTGACTGCCGTTCCAAAGCTTTCCGGCTTGGTTTCCATTACCGATCCAAGTGTAAGCAGTCTGCGGCACATCATCCTCGAACGCGGTAAAACTACTGCGCCCCTGCATCAGGAAGGCGTAATGCGCGCCGTCGGGGGAGTAGCTGAATGCCGAAGTTCGCGACGTCGGTGGGTTACCCGCCAGATTGAGCGGCTGGCCATCGAGAGTCAGTCCAAGCCCGGCAGCCGCGACGTGATCTCCTGTAGGAGCGATCACGGGCTGCTGACCGCCGTCCGGCAATTGCGATTCTTGGTCGCCTATAACGAGGTAGTCCCTGCCATTCATCCCCACATAAACAGGCTTGGAGGAGTCCGCGGTAAATCCAACGAATTTGTCTATCCTTGCGTAATCGAGACCTCTTTTCCCATCAGCAAAGACATATGCTTTTCCGGTGACGCTTGTGCAG
>JASHRL010000398.1 GCA_030037355.1 Candidatus Acidiferrales bacterium
GTGTGCCTGGCGCGCGATTCCGAAGTGAACGCGTCTTGACACTGCGAGAAGGCAAACCGTAGCATCGAGGTGTCACGCGTGCCGGCGTAGCTCAGTGGCAGAGCGAGGGTCTCATAATCCCTAGGCCGTGGGTTCGATTCCCCCCGCCGGCACCAGTTCTTTCCCCCGTATTATGAATCGGTTAGTTTTTTGCGGCCCTTCCTTACGTACCGCCTGCGTACCGTTTGCGTTTCAGGGCAACATCGGGCGGCGGCATAAATTTGAATTCGTTTATTTCGCACGTTCGAGACGGAAAAAAACCGCACCCTTGCAAATCAAAGGGTGCGGCACCCGCGTCCGGCCGAGCTAGGTCACTGTTCGATGAACTAGCGCGGTGGTATCATCCGTCCATCGCTGCTATGTCACAAGAGGAATACCGCTGCAATGCTTGCGCCACTCGCCAAGCATTCGAATTTCGCCATCTGTTTCGAGACAAACGTACTGAGAGAAGTTGCTCACCGAATTGGAAAGCGGTAGCTTGCTCTCTGGTTCTATTGGCGATGAACTTCGCGTCAATTGGCTCAGTCCATGCTCGCCAGGTCAATCAACAAGCGAAAATGCCGCCCTCTCTCTCGGTCGGCAAGGTAACCTTCACGCTCGTTCGTATGCAAAACGGCTTCACAAAAGATGGTGCACGATTTTACGGGATGGTACTGTCTGCATCGAATGGAGCCACAATTTATGAAAATACCATCCCATATCGCGATGTATCGGACGCGGATCAGGAAGTAGAAAGAATGGTACATCTCTCAGTCGAGATAATCCGACAAACTAAAGAAACAGACAAGAAGGGGCGAATTACCGGTCGGAGGTTCTTAATTCGTCTTCCGTCAGATAAGTCCGGTAAACCCCTTGTATGGTTGGTGTGGAACGATGGAAAAATAGTACACGAAGTAAGCTCCGACTCGCTGGACGACTTGTTGGTACTGGAACACATGCCGTCCGGTAAAGGCAACCCGCCAAAATGAGAGAATCGAGTCGGCTGAAGAATAGAAATGGAGAGGTCGCACTGGAGGGCCGGTGATGAGCTCCATTGGAAACGAACGGGATTGGGTGAGCGTTGCGATCTTGGGCATGTACTGGGGAATTACGATGTATGCTTTCGCTTACATCAGACGTCGAAAGTTAAGAACGTCTCTCGCTAGGTTCACTTTACGTACCCATGTGGGCATGTTCCTTTACGTTGCTTTTCTGAGCTTCGATTTTGGCTTCCTAACGACTTTCTGGTTACGTTCATTCCGCGGCCATCTCTTGTTCATCCTGGTCGCAGCGAATGTTGCGCTAGTTTTCACCGTGCTCGGATTCCGCCTTCTATCGCCTATCTCAACGCAGCGATGACCAAGGTACATTCGAGGGGAATTCTGATCAGATACGCAGAGTCTTAGGGTGAAGTGGTGGGTAACCCGTACTCGGTTCTCGATTTAATAGTTGTTCGATGTGGACGCAGTTAGTGATTTGGCTTGCGGCGTAGGGCGGCGAAGGCGGCTTGGTCATCGGGGAGAAAATATCCGACGACGATGCCCATGGCGCCGTCGTCGATGGGATTTCCGGTGGGGTTGTTGTACGCGTCGGTGACTTCGATGACGTCGCCCTTCGAGAGCGCAACGCCACCCTGCGCAGCGAAAGATTCGACCGGCATGGCAAGGACGCGGCCGGCGAGATCGGTTTTCGCTGCAAGATTCGCGAGCGTGGTATTCGTGGTGGTGTCTTTCAAGACGAGCCATTCACCGTAATCGTGCAAATGGCCGCCGACGCCGAGAAGTTTTCCGGAGTAACGCAGCTTGAATTGGCCGGCCTTTATGCTCTCGCCCGGCAGCAGGGTGTAGCCGGAATCGCCGCAGCCCATCACATCGAACCAAGCGGGATAGACATCTTGCAACGGAGATTGCGTTGAATCGGCGATTTTGTAGTCCATGCGCACTTCGAGGAAAACATCCGGATAATTTTTCGGCGTTGGATTGGCGAACACCGCGCTGATGCGGATGCGATCGCCTTTGCGGACCGGGTAGCCGAAACCGGGAATGGCGGGCCAGTCGTTCATTTCACCGCCCGCGCCGAAAATGTGTTCGTCTTTATTGGAGCAAAGGAAATCAGGCCGCGCAGTGTCGTAGAAAGCGGTGTGGTGAAGGAGCCTGTTCGGAAGCGAGTGGCCGCGGCTGTCGACAAGATGCGGATGATAAGCGATGAGCCAGCCGTCGAAGGGAATGGCGAGGAAAAAATCCGGCGGCTGCGCGACGGCCGTGTGTTCGGAATGTGCGGGCAGATTCAATGGACCAACGCGAACGGTCATTTGTTGCGAGGCAGAATTATTCGAAATGCTGAGCCTGGCCGTTTTCGATACGAGATGCTGCATCTCCATCGCATGCATCATCCCGTGATGTCTGACTTCCTGCTGTTCGGCCTGAGCCCAGCAAAGCGGAGAGACACACAACAACAGAGCCAAGATCCCAAACTTCATCCCGCACCCCAAAAAGACGCAGGGGAATAATACCGCCGCAAGAGATATTTGCGTAGCGCAAACGGCAGCGAACGCACATCGCACGGACAGGCAACGGCTTGTTTTTGTCTTCAGCGGTTACTTACATGAACACAGCAAATGCCGGCGCGTTCGCGCGCTGCGGGGCCTTGGGCTATGTTAGTGAAAATGCCTATCCTTTTGTTCAAGGTGATTGGAATCCTGGTGCTGTGCTACATAGGCCGTTGCTATGCGACGGGAGAGGTTTATGCGTGCAGCAACATTTGGGGACGAACGTACCGCCGAAGCATGGAGCCCTTGCGGTACTGGTTCACGCTTGCGTTTTATTTTCTTCTTTCCCTAGCCCTCATCTTCTTCTTCTGGAGGCTCTGACCGTGAGGCGAGGATTTTTCGAGTTCCGCCCACCGCCCGTGGCCGCGTGGATTTTGATTATGGGCGGAGCGGGTTTCGCAGCCGGCTTTTTCGGGCCGATGATATTTGCGCCCGGCGCGAACCAGGGACCACTCGTGGGAATTTTGATTTCAGGGCCTGGCGGCGTGGTCTTAGGCGCGGTGCTCTTCGTAATCGTGCGGTTGTCGAATTCAAGTCCCCAGCGGCAATGGCAGACGCTTCTGGGATGCTCAGCAATTCTGGCCGCGGTGACTTTGTACCTGATCATGCCCGCGCCGGAGTTCCATGGATACTTGCAGGATGTCACGATCCAGTCGTGCAAGCGTCCGATTGACGTCGCCGATGACGCGATTGCTCATTGGAACAAACAGATCGCGCGGAGACCTTCTGCAGCGCGGGCGGGCTGGCAGGAAGATTCGCGAGAGATGCTGGAGACGGATTCCGGCGTCGTCCTCAGCGTCACGCTTACAAAAGAGAGAGAGATTTCCGAAAAGCAAAAACCGTGGAACAAAGGGCAAGTTGTCGCCGGAGCCTGGGAAGACGTCAACGCGGACAAAACGTATTATGCACAGTACGCAGGCAGTTCGTGCGCAGCGTACCCATCAGGAATGCATGCGGTCGTCTTCAACGACCAGTTCTTTTATGGATATCCGAAAAATCTCGGATGGCCTCCCAGAAAGATCGTTAATTTCTTGGACCTTCAAACCATTTCGTCCGTTCCGGCAAAATACCAGAAATTTGCAGGCGACTGAAACGCGGCGCGGCCTTCGGACTACGCCCACATCGCGTAACCCTGCGCGAGCCGAGCGATTTACTGCATGCTGAAGAGGTACGCCTTCGCAGCCTTGCGAAAAGAGATGCGGCTGTCTTTCCGCGTGTAGAACATGTGCCCGCCGGGATATTCATGGATGTTGATGCGGTCGCGCAGCGCATCGGGCATCTGATTGACGCTTAGGACGGATCCCATGAACGGACAGGAAAGATCGTTCCATCCGTGGGCGATGAACACCTTGAGGCCGGGATCGGCGGCGACGGCTTGGCGAAGTTGCGTGACCGAGCCGCTCTGCAGATCCTCGTCACTGCTCCAATTTCTGCCCACTTCAAATGAAAGCGTGTGATAAGGCGCATCGGTCTTCCAGCCGACGATGTTGGTGACGAAGTCGACCATGGCCTCTGTGGTCGGCGCGACAATTGCCGCGAGGATGGGATCGCTGGCACGCCGCTCGGGTGACCAAGGGAACGGATCCAGCATGGTCACATTCGAGTCGTAGACAGAGCCGATCTTGCCTTGCTCGCGCGCGACTTCACGCAGATAGGAGCCGGTCTCCAATCGGCCGCCGGACTGCTTGATATAGGCCGGGTCGAGGCCGGTCATCTGCGTGACTTTTTCGATCATGGCCTGCTGCAAAGCGGGATCGGAGTTGCCTGCGATGAGGGCTGTGGCGTAAGGACCTTCATCATAGGCGATGACGGATTGCATCGCTTCGGGTGTGAGCTTGCCCTCG
>JASHRL010000007.1 GCA_030037355.1 Candidatus Acidiferrales bacterium
TATGATTGCTTCATTCTGTTTTCTCCAAAATGTCCTCAAAACATTTGACGATACCACGATACCGCACGCACAACCAATCGTGAAGGCCTTCGTCTGATTCGCCGCTAGCAATTTCATTGCCCTGCAAACTAAGCGAGAGTACGATTCCGCATCCATGGGAAATGAATCCATCAACAAAGTAAGTCTTCCGCTATCCCAGCTTAGGATTTTATCCTCCCTCCTCTTGCTGTCGCTTCTCATTCTGCCGCTCGCTCCTTGGGTCTTCGGCGACTCCAGTAAAGATGCGGACGTGCGCGCGCAGGCGATAGCCCTCTTCGCGAAAGCGCTCGCCGTCAGCGATCTCCGCGCGCCGGGCTCGCCGCCATTCGAGATGCGCGGGACGATTACGGTTGAACAAGAGAAGCACAGACCGGCCATAAGCGGCACGTATCTTCTGGAATGGGCCTCGCCGGAAAAGTGGCGCGAGGAAATCACATTTCCCAATTACATTCACATTCGCGTCGGTGGGAAGGGTCAATACTGGCAATCGCGTACGACGCAGTATGAAATCCTCCCCGTCTTGCAACTATACGAGGGATTGGATTTCCTCAAGACGCTTCACATTTTTTCGAGACCCCCGGCCATCGCTGGGCTAAAAGAAGTCAAGTTGCACCAAAAGAAAGACCACGGAGCCAAACTTGACTGTGTGACCTTGAAAGACAAAGGCCAGAACTACTGCTTCGACTCTGCGAGTGGAATGCTCGTGAGCGTCCCTTGGAGCCAAAGTGAATTTTCCAATTTTATTTCTTTCAATGGAAAGTATTTCTCAGGCTCGATTCGCGTCAATGCGCCACAGTCTCCAGCGGTCACGCTCTCGGTAAATTCCATATCGCCCCTTGCCGCAACTGACGACGGAGATTTTCAGCCGCCGGAGAACTCCACCGCTTGGCCTGCCTGCGACGATCCTGACAACCTGCCTGTAGTCAAGTCTCAGGCCATGCCTGTTTATCCGATGGAAGAGAAGATGGCCCGTAGGGAAGGCGCCGCCTTCCTCTATATGGTCATCGGAGCAGACGGACGGCTAAGTAATCTCGCTGTGCTCGCCGCGCCGGATAGGGGGCTGGCCCAGTCCGCCTTTACCGCCGTGGCGCAATGGCAATACACGCCGGAAGCCTGCGCTGGTAAGCCCGTGCCCGTCGAAGCTCTCACTTACGTTCTCTATAATCTGGAATAGTGTTCAGGTGCTCTCACGTGCGTACAATCCCATCATAAGCTTCACATACGGCCCGTCGCATTGACACCACCGCATCTTACAAATTCTCCTGAACCGGTTTACCCTGAGCGTTTTATGTGAACGGCGACGGCGCATGCGATGCGCGCAGCGCACGGTGTCTAGGGGGCACGGCTTCTTGTCCTGAAGAATGAAGGGCAGCCGTGCCGAAAAAAACGCCTCGTCGCGCTTCTTCCTGTTGCGCTTCTCATCCGCGCAAGGTATTCGTTGCAAGGTATTCGTTTTTCGGCATCGCGCGTCAAGAAAGGAACTACCGCGAATCTTCGATCACCGTCGTCTCGTAAATCTGCCGCACCACCCCCCGCGTGGCCATCACCGCATCAAACAAATTCCCGTGAATGACCACTCCCCACTCCTTCATCATCGCCGTCACTCTCGGCATCTGCGCTGGTTCCGGCAGCGCATTCGACGCTCTCCCCAGCGCCAGCCGCATCGCATGATCCAGCGAACGGTAAAACGTCGCTGCCTCCCACAGCACGCGCGCATCTTTTTTGCTGAGGCCCGCTCGCCCAGGCAAGCCACCGTTTTTTTCGAGTGCTTCAATCTGCCGCAGCACATTCCCCGGATTCGCCGTCGCAATCCCTCCCGTCAGCGCGAGAAACGCCACGACATACTCAATGTCGAAAAATCCTCCCACGGAAGTTTTGAAACCCGTCTCGCCCTCCGGACGCTCCCGCTCCAGCCGCTCGCGCATGTGCACAAGCTGCCGCCGCAATTCCTGCGGATCGCCACCGTACGCCGCCGCAAATCGTTTGCGCAGCACATCTCGCATCTCGCCCAAAATCTTCTCGCCCAGCGCCACATTTCCCGCCACCGCGCGCGCTTTCAAATACGTCGCCGCTTCCCATCCCTCCGCATCGCGCGAAAAATATTCCACGAAATATTTCGCTCCCTGCACGATCTCACCTTCGCCGCCTCGCGGACGCAGCCGCGTGTCCACCGGCAGCAGCAGCCCCTCGCTCGTATAACTTCCCGCGACGTGAATGAATCGCTCCGCCAGCCGCCGCCACGCGACCATTTCTTCTTCGCTCACGTTCGGCCCCGTGAGAAACACCACGTCTGCATCCGACCCGATATCGAATTCACCCGCGCCCAGCCGCCCGAGCGCAATCACCGCAAACGGTGCGTCGCGCAACGCCCCTCCCTCCATCGCGCTTTCCGATTCTGTTTTGGTGTTGTTGCCTTTTCTAGTCACTAGCCACTCGCTTGCCCTGAGCTTGCCCGCCGTGGCGGGCGCAGTCGAAGGGCCACTGGCCACTTCGTTTTCATCCTCTCTCGCT
>JASHRL010000399.1 GCA_030037355.1 Candidatus Acidiferrales bacterium
GTGCGAGAAATCAGCGCAAATCAAAGAGACAATTTGCTGAAAAATGGGGGAATTTGGATTGCACAATTTTGGTGCAATTTGTCACTCTGCCTGAGGGACAGGCGCGTGATTATTGGCACAAGAGTCGCGATTCGGGGACGGCTGACTACGTTCGGCCCTTCCTGCGTCAGGGTAAACGGATGAAACGCCGAAAAGGAAGAGATCGCCGACGAGATTCGGCGTCGCGGACTTGTGGCGCGCATGGCCGCAGCGGGTTTGTTCGCATGGGCTATTCATAGCGGAGAGCGATCATTGGATCCACTTTCATGGCGCGGCGGGCGGGGATGTAGCAGGCCAGCAGCGCGACGAGCGTGAGCAGAATCGCGACGCCGGCGAATGTCGCGGGATCGTCGGCGTGAATTCCGTAAAGCATCGCCGACATAAAACGCGTGACGCCCAGCGCAGCGGCGATGCCGATGGCCGCGCCGATCAGCGCAAGAAAAATTCCCTGACCGACAACGAGCTTCATCAAATCGCGCTGCTGCGCGCCGAGCGCCATGCGAATGCCGATTTCGCGCGTGCGGCGCGTCACTTCGTAGGAAAGCAAACCGTAAAGGCCGATGCATGCGAGCACCAGCGCGAGCGCGCCGAAGAAAGTCGAGAGGCGTGAGACCAAACGCTCCTGCATGAGCAGGTCGTTGATCGCTTTGGCTTCCGTCGACACGTGGAAGAGCGGCAAATTGTTTCCCGCGCGCGAAACAATTTCGCGCACGTTCTGGATGAGGGCGGTTGGATTGGCCGCAGTGCGCAATTCGAAATACGCACTGTTGCTGACAAGCGGCAGAAACATGATGGGCGCAATGTCGCGGCGCAACTGAGCGTATTTCGTGTCGCCCACAATTCCTACGATGATGTAGCCAGGGCCGGGATTCTGAACGTCATTGTCTGTGACGTGATCGTTGCCGATGTGCAGGCCGACGGCGTTTTGCTTCGGGAAATATTTGCGCGCGAAAAGTTCGTTGACGATGACAGGAACGGGTGCGGAGTGTGCATAGGCTTGCTCGGCCGCAGATTTGGCGGCGGATACGGATGCTGCGGGCGAAGCGGAAGTTTCCGCCGCCGCTTGCAGGGCATTTTGCGCGGCGTTGGTTGCAGCCGCTGCGGCGAAGTCAGCAAGCGTAAACGCACGGCCAGCGAGAAAGGGAATGCGCATGGTAGAGAAGAAATTCAAACCGACGGGAAGCTCGTCGGTAAGGGTGTTTTGTTGGGGGGGCGCGCCGTCGAAATGCACATAGGTGCCGGACCGGCCTCCGTTCAAGAGAGCCTCTTCGGCATAGCTGGCGGAAATGACGCCGGGAAGCGCGGCGAAGCGCTGCTGCAGATTGCTGTAAAGCTGCTGAGTTTGGGCGTCCGTGTAGCCAGCGATGGTTGGATTGATGCCGAAGAGCAGGATATTTTGCGTGTCGAAGCCGGGATTGAGATTGTGAAGATTGCGCAGCGTGCGCACGAGCAATCCCGCGCCGATCAAAACGACCATCGAGAGCGCGACCTGCGCGACAACAAGCGCGTCGCTGAGATGGAAGAAACGCCCGGTGTGCGCGGCGCCGCTGGGAAGGGAAGAGGCGGATTCTTTCAGCGAGGGAGTTAGATCGATACGCGAGCCGCGCAGCGCTGGTGCGAGGCCGAAGAGAATTCCGGTAGCCAGGGTGACGGCGATGGTGAAGGCGAGGACGCGCCAATCGGGCGCAACGACGAATGGGAAGTGGCCGTTATAGGCCAACGTCGTGATGGCGGCGACGCCCCAGATGGCGAAGAGAATGCCGAGCACGCCGCCAGCGAAGGAGAGCAGCACGCTTTCCGTAAGAAGCTGGCGGATGATGCGGCTGCGGCCGGCACCGAGAGCGAGGCGCACGGCCATTTCCTTTTGGCGCGTGGCAGAACGCGCGAGGGTGAGTCCGGCGACGTTGGCACAAGCAATCAGTAAGACGAATCCGACGGCAACCATTACGAGGAACAGTACTGGCGCGATCTGGTGGGTTTCGCCGTTGAGGCCGGCTCTTACTGGCAGAAGCATGATGGCCGGCGCGTCGGGTTCGTTGAAAATAGGCTTTGCGCCGTGAAGCGTGACGTTGCGGAAAATTGTGGTTGCGGCGGCTTGCGCCTGGCCGATGGAAACGCCGGGTTTGAGCCTGCCGAGCATGATGACCCACCAGACGCTTGGATCGGACAAGCGAGCCTGATCGCCCCACCATTCGGACTTGACTCTGTTGACGAGCGAAAGCGGCATGAAGAAATCCTGCGTTTTGCCGGGCGTGAGATTGGTGAAATGCGGGTCGACGACGCCGACGATGGTGGCGGCGGTGCTGTCGAGGCGCACGGTGCGTCCGATGGCGGAGCGGTCAGCGCCAAAAGCGCGGACCCAATAGGCGTAATCGAGAACGATGGCGGGCGGAGCGGAGGGCGAATCGTCAGAAGGAGTGAGTGGGCGGCCGACGATAGTGTTTACGCCGAGCGTGGAGAAAAAATCGCCGGAGACCCACGTGCCCTGCGCAATGCTGGCCGGGCCATTGCCGCTGAGATCGATGTCGATGGGGCCGGCAAAAGCGGCCATGCCGGAAAATGCATTGGCTTGCGCGCGGATGATTTGGAAAAACGGCACGGAGAACGAGCAATCACCGATGCCAGGTTGAGCGCAATCACCGTAGCCGCTGGTGCCGTGAGTCTTTGGTTCCGCGTGCGCGGTCCAATTGAAGACGACGAGCTGCTGCGGGTCTTTTACAGGCAATGCGCGGAGGAGCACTGCGTCGATGAAGCTGAAGATGGCGCTATTGGCGCCGATGCCAAGGGCGAGAGTGAGGACGGCGACAAGCGTGAAGCCGGGGGATTTGCGCAGCATGCGCAGGGCGTAAAGCACATCGTGCCAGAGAGTGTCGAGGAGCATGTGCGCGTCGGCGGCGATTACACGCTCCTTCATAGCGCCGCGATTGCCGAAGCGCAGATGCGCATCGCGACGCGCCTCTTTGGGCGACATTCCGGCGGCAATGTTGTCTGCCGTGCGCATTTCGATGTGCGAGCGGAGTTCGGCGTCGATCTCTTCGTCGAGTTTGGAACGGTGAAATAAGTTCACGAATCGCCGAATCAGCGACATGGTTTGCTCCCTCCGCGCAACGTACCGGGCTGAAGAGCGTTTGTGTGAGCTGCAAATTCTGTACTTCAGCGGCTGAAGCCGCACTGATCTTGCAGCGGTTGTGTCGTGGCTAAAGCCAC
>JASHRL010000400.1 GCA_030037355.1 Candidatus Acidiferrales bacterium
TTCCTGAGTTCCGATCAGCC
The DNA here is from genome assembly GCA_030037355.1 of Candidatus Acidiferrales bacterium. Classification (GTDB taxonomy): domain Bacteria; phylum Acidobacteriota; class Terriglobia; order Acidiferrales; family UBA7541; genus DAHUXN01. Next base: position 21 of record JASHRL010000400.1, read on the forward strand.
TCTTATGCGAGGCGTTATGAAATCCTCTTAACGAAGCTTGTGCGGGAAAGGCTCTATGACGCAGCGTGCTTCCTGATGTCGGACGCCAAGAATGGCCTCCAGGGACGATATGAAGAGCCTGTGGCCGAGCTTTGCTTCAAGAACTTCATGGCTTCACTGCTTGCACGCGCAATTTCCGTAGCGAAAACGCGATAAGAGAGTTCCTCGTCACCCGTTTGGAATGACAACGTTAAACGCGAGCAGCGCGCCAATGATTTGTTTCGAGAGATCAGCGAAGAGAAACAGCAGATTCCTCGTCGCCCCTCGCAGGAAGCGCTCGGGACTCCGTCGGAATGACAACGTTAAGCCTTAAGCGCAAATACGAGGGGGGTCACGCGTAGCGGAAGAGGAGCATGAAGCCGAAGTCCATGTGAGTTTGATTGTGGCAGTGGAAGAGAGTGGAGCCGGGGTTGTCGGCGGTGAAGTCGACGTCGGCGGTGGAATTGGTGGAGACGATGAGGACGTCTTTGCGGAGGCCGGAGAGCGGCACGCCGGCGATGCTGGCGGCTTCGAAGGTGTGGCGGTGAAGATGCAGGGGGTGGTCGTCAGAGCTGCGATTGAACATGCGCAGGCGATAGCGACGGCCCTGTTGCAGCGCAGGCGCGACAGTATCGGGATAGGATTTTCCGTTGATGAGCCAGGAATCGAAGGCACCCTGGCCGTGGAATTTTGATTCGAAACGCAGAGGAATGATTTGGTCTGGCGCGCGCGCGACTGGCTGCGCCGAGGCGAACAAGCGGTAATCCCACAGAGTTTCCGGCGGGTCTATCCATTTAGGCGCGGGCCAACGCGATTCTCCCGGCTGATTGCCATATTCGACGACGATGCCCATGCCGGATTTGCGGAACGGCTCGCGCGTTTCGCCGAGAATCCACGCGCCGGGATTGTTCATGGCGACGACTGCGTCGATGCGCTCGGCGGGCCCGAGACGGATGGCGGGCATGGCGCGAGGAGCGGGGACAGGATTGCCGTCCATGGCGATGACGGTGAGCTGATGGCCGGCGAGAGCGAGCCAGTGAATCATGCTGGCGCTGGCGTTGAGAATGTGGAGAAGGACGCGCTGATTTTTGCGGACGCGCAGAGGTTCGCCGAAGCCGAGCATGCGGCTGTTGATGGTGGAGTATTCGTAGGCGGCTTCCATCGTGGAGTCGTTGCTGGCGGACATGTAGGCGTTCCAGTCGTGAAGCGTGAGAAAAAATTCAGCGTCGATTTGCGAATACGCGGCGGGCGGGGCTTTGGGTTCGATGTAGAAACAGCCGAACTGGCCGGAATACGTGCCACGCTTGAGATCGTGTCCGGCAAAGGCGTGCGTGTGATACCAGCGGAAGCCGGCGGGTTCGGGCGTGAAGGCGTAGCGGAAGCGAGAGCCGGGGGCGATCATCGGCGAGCCTTCTTCGAAGGCGCCGTCCATGGCGGAAGGGATTGTGAAGCCGTGCCAGTGGACGATTTCGGGGACATCTGAGCGATTGAGGACGTCGATGGCAATGGGCTTGCCTTCGGGCCAGCGGATGAGCGGGCCGGGAACGGCGCCGTTGTAGGCGACGGTGCGGATGATTTTGCGCGGAGCGATTTCGAGATCGAGAGGCGCGATGGTGAGTTGAAAATCGGCGGCCGGCTGAGGTTGCGCCCAGGCCGGAATGGCGGAAGCGAAAGCGGCTGTGGCGAGAGCGGTGGAAGTTTGCGCGAGAAATGCGCGGCGAGAGAGATGGCTCGCGGAGCGGCTGACCCACCATCGGCTGGCTGATTGGTTTGACGGGCGGCTGGACGATTGGCTGGGCATCGCGGGTCACTGCATGCTTTTTGAGCTGCCGGGACGGAGGTGCGACCAGTTGAAGTAGCGGCCGAGGACGCATTTGAAAATGAAATGGTCGGTGCCGGCGGTGGCGCCCCAGCCCGCGCCGATATTGATTTCCCATTTGGGCGAAACGAAAAGATTCACGACGGGGAAAATTTGCTGCTGCTGGTTGTGGAGCGTGACGAAATCTCCGAACTTGCCGTAGTAGGAATAATACTCGACGCCGAAATTGAAATATTTCGAGGGAGCGTAGGTGAGCGTAGCGGCAGGGCTGAAGGTGAGGCCGCGCGGCGCGACGTCGCGGAAATAAGTCTGCTGCTCGACGGGCGTGAAACTGGATGGCGGCGGAACAGCGTGAACGTCATCAACCATGGTCGTGTTCACGGACCAATACCAGCGGCCGATGGTTTGGTCAATGATAGGCATGATTTGCCAGGACCAGGTGGGATTGGAATAGGCCGGGCGAGCGTAGCCGAACTCCGTGGAGAGACTGACGCCGACGGGCCAGTGCCAACTGGGAGGGATGCGAACGCGCGGACGAATGTGGTCGCCGACCCATTGAATGCCGTGGCCGTTTTGTTCGGCGATGAAAACGTAGAAGCCGATCTCGGACCAGTCGTTGATGCCTTCGGTGAATTCGACGGTTTCGTGCTCCTGATCTTCGGTGGGCAGCATGCCGAATTGAGTCGTGGTGCTTCCTTGCGCGGTGAGATTGCTGTGAAGTTCGACGAGGAGGGTCTTGGGCGTCATGGTTTCGGAGGGGTAGACCTGGATTTCATAGTTGTCCTGTGCACGAGCGGTGCGGGGAGAGAGAAAAACAGAGAAAATCAGCGAAACCGGTAAGACGCGAAGAAGAACTTTGGGAAATTTGCGGAGAGGGAGCCCTGGTTTCATTTTTCAGACGGCGAATAGTGTACCGCGCTGTGGTGCAGGAGTGCCAATTGGAATCGGCCCTGTGTGAGCGGAGACAACGGATTCATGCGGACTATTGATCAGGAGTAGATGCTGGCGCCGATGTTTGCTTCGTTGGTTTTTCGAGGTAGAGCCAGCGCAGGAGAATGTACCAAAACAAAAGAAGCAAGAGAAAGTCGACCAATCTTGGAAGTCCCTCTTGAAATTGTAAGCTTGGCGGAGGTCCTGAACGAGATATTTGAGACGTCCATAATAAGACTGTTCTTTGTTGCGCCCAACTTGCGACTGGAGCAGAGAAGACGGCGACAAACTGCAAAATGACCTGCGCCAGTAAATACCCGAGGGCGATTGCTCCGATGTAGCTCTCTACAAGAACTTGCTTCACGCGTTTAAGC
>JASHRL010000401.1 GCA_030037355.1 Candidatus Acidiferrales bacterium
CGAAGAGCCGGCATCAATTCGGCCATTAATTGAGGATCGGCGGTGGCGCGCGAGCCTTCGTGATTATTGACGCCAATCGCGTGCGGAACATTGCCGAGCATGAAGGCAAGAATGCTCTCGACCTCACCCGTATTCATTCCCACGCGCAACTCGACGGCTTCGGGCCTGGCCGTGCTGCCTTCAAATTCCATCGGAAGATGCAACATGACTTGATCGCCGTGGCGGAAAACGGCTTCGGCGATTTCAGAGGAGTGCGCCTGATCGGGAAGGATGGAGAACGTGAGAGGAACGGGCAGCTTCAAGAGTGTTTGAGCCGCGGCTGGATCGGCGCCAATATCGTCAATGATGATGGCGAGGCGCGGGCCGGATTCTGAAGGCGGGAGCTGATTTGCGTTTGCGCCGCCGGGCGCGCCGATGCGAACGGATTCGATGCGAACGCCGCGGAGGAGCAAATCGAAGCGGACGGTGCTGGCGGAATGCGCATAGGAAGCGCGAGTCAGGCGAAGATGTGCGGCGGCGCGTTCGATGGATTGATCGACGGCGGATAGATTCGAGACGTCAGCGAGGCGGATGTAGATATCGTCGGCGATATGAAGTGAACCACCGCCGGGGAGAGGCTGCGATTCCGGCCGGACGACGATCTGCGCGCCGCGGCCAGCGGCCTTTTGAGCGGAGGAGGTGAGATCGCTCGTGATGGCATTGATTTCCGCAGACGACGGCGGTTTTTTGCCACAACCGGCGGCAAGGAAAATCAAAGAGAGAAGAAATGCGGGCGCGGAGACGAAACGAAAAAATAGGCGGAGGCGAAACTTAGTTTGCCGATGCGAAGCCGGCACGTGAAAAATCAGGCGGCTTTCTGCGCGGGCGGATTCTGGAGAATTTCTATGGCTTTCTTCACGACAGGATCATCGGCCGAAGGAAGCTGGCCCGGCGCAGGAGGCGCAAGCTGATCCTGGTCCTGATTGAGCTGCGCGACGCTCTGAAGCTGCTGCGGAACAACAGGAACCGTCGGAGCGACGCCTTCCTTGGGAATCGATTTGCCATCGGGCGTGAAATAGTTGGCGACGGTGAGGATGATGGCAGCGCCGTCATCGAGATTGATGATTTTCTGCTGCGATGCGGTGCCAAACGTGGTTTCGCCTACGGTATCGCCACGATGGTTATCGGCGATGGCCGAAGCGAGAATTTCGGCCGGGCCAGCGGTACCACTGGAAATCAGGACGCTCATCGGTTCTTTCCAGACGACCTTCGAAGCATCCGCAGAGAAAGTTTGCGGCGAGACGGTCTGGCCCTTCAGGGTGGTTATCGTCCCGGAAGAGAGAAAGAGCTTGGCGGTGTCGATGCCCTCATCCATGGGGCCGGAAGCGCAGTCGCGCAAATCGAGAATCAGTTTCTTTGCGCCCTGACGCTGGAATTCCTGGAGTCTGTCACGAATCTGGGCAGCCGTGTCTGGCTCGAAGGCCGAAACGCGGAGATAGGCAACGTCCTTCTGCATCGTCTCTTCGAGGAGATGCGGCGGCTGAAGCTTGGCGTAGGTCATAGTGACGTCGAAAGGCTGCTGCGTGCCGCGGCGAATGACTTCGACTTTTACGGTCTGGCCGGCATCGCCGGTGAGGAGAACTTGAGCCTGACCGATGGACATCTGCGTGGTTGAAAAGCCGGCGATGGTCTCGAAGAGATCGCCATCGCGAAGGCCAGCCTTCACTGCCGGGCTATCGGGCAGCATGGAGACGACAACGACATAGCCGAAACGCTTGGAGAGAAAAACGCCGACCTGGCCGCGAGACTTATCATCGACCTTGGATTTGTAATCGGTGTATTCGAGCGGACTCAGATAACTGGATTGCGGGTCGAGAGAGTCGAGAAGGCCGTGAAGAGCGCCAACCGTGACTTTGTGAATGTCTGGCGCGTCGACGTAATCGTCCTGAATGTGCTGGAGGACTTCGCTATAAACGGTAAGCGAGACGTATGATTTGTCGCCGCCGGAGTTGCCCCTGACGTAACCCACAGCGGCATAGGCGAAAATCAGCACCGAGAGAACAATTACGAATTTCTTCCAAAATGAGCTCATCTTCTCTTCCCTGCTCTCTCGCGCGATGGGCGCCCAGGCAAAACGGCGAAGCCTGCCCCGCTGAAGCCGAAAGCCATTATAGCATCCCGGAGCGGATTTCTCAGCCGCGAGGCTTGCCGAAAGGCGATTGTTTCGATGCGCGGGGCTGGCGCGCGGATGGCTGGGCGAAGGACTTGGATTTCGCCATTTCCGAGCGGCGAGAGTTGCGCTTGCCGAGCTTTTGGTTTAGGAAGCCGCGTTTCATGGAGACCTCCTCATATGTGCAGATTGTAGCGCGGATTGGGCAGTGCGGAAGAGACGGAAGTCAATATATCGGGACGAAATATATAAAACGTGACGCGAAACTCACTTTTACGGTGACGATATTCTCATGAGGAAAAGCCAAATTGAGGCGAGCCGGGACGTAAACGGGCCGTAACAATTTGCGGAGGCGATTTTCGACGACGAGAATTTGGCAAAGGCGGCGAAGAAAATTTGTGACAAAATGGCGTCCGTTTTGGTGGCCCAGGGACTGGGGAGGGAATATGAGCAATCGGCGCGGAATCGGAGTTGTGGTGCTTGTGGTATGCGTGATTGTGGCGATTTATTTTGCGATGCAGTATCACGCCGGAACGGCGCGAGAAACGACGTCGCTGATTCAGCAGCCCACTTTGCCTTCGCTGGAGGCTCGCGCCGTGCTGCCGACGGGCATGACCATCACGCCGATGGCGGCGCAGGGGTCGTATTACGTGCCGCTGAATCCCGGGCTCGAAGATTTTCCGGATTACGTGGCAGGGCAGCCGGTGACGTCGGTGATGAGCCCGGATGGCGCGACGCTGCTGGTGCTGACCAGCGGATACAACGAAATGGATGACTCGGCGGGGAAGCGGATCAAGAAGGATTCGAATGAATATGTTTTTGTGTTCGATGTTTCGCAGGGCCGCCCGCAAAAAACACAAGCGCTGCAAGTGGCGAATACATTTGATGGAATCGCGTGGAATCCGAATGGGCAGGAATTTTACGTGGCGGGCGGCGTGGACGATGACGTTCACGTGTTTGCCAA
>JASHRL010000402.1 GCA_030037355.1 Candidatus Acidiferrales bacterium
TGGGCGCAGATCAGATGAATCTTCAGGCAGAAGCGTCCAGTGTGAAAAAAGGTGAATCGCTCAGCGACACGGTACGCACGCTCGAAGCGATGAAGCCCGATGCGATTGTGATTCGGCATAGCTGCTCGGGAGCCGCCGAGTTTGTTTCACAACGCGTCGATGTTCCGGTCATCAACGCGGGCGACGGAACGCATGAGCACCCGACGCAAGCGTTGCTCGATGCACTTACGATACGCGATCGCAAAGGTCAGCTCGACGGAATTCGTATCACGATGATCGGCGATATCCTTCACAGCCGCGTGGCGCGTTCCAATATTCATCTGCTTTCGAAATTTGGGGCGCACATCACACTATGCGGGCCTGCAATGTGGCTTCCGCGAGAGCTCGAATCTCTCGCGCCAAACATTGGCTGCGTCCCGCGCATCGAAGAGGCGCTCGACGGCGCGGATGCCATCATGGCGCTGCGGATTCAACAAGAGCGGATGCACGAGCCTTCGATTTCAGCCGAAGACTACATCCTGCAGTATCAACTGACACCTTCGCGAGTCAAACTCGCACGCCCGGATGCCATTATTCTGCATCCCGGGCCGATGATTCGCGGACTGGAAATTGATCCGGCGGTCGCCGACAGCGCGCAGTCATGCATCTTGGAACAAGTCACCAACGGATTGGCGATTCGCATGGCGATTCTTTTCGAGCTCGTCGCCAGCTCTGCCGATCCTCAAGACCACGCAAAGGATTCTTCGCATGCTTCTGATTAAGAATGGCCGCGTGATTGATCCTGTATCGAAGACGGATTCCCACGCGGACGTGCTCGTCGACAAAGGGAAAATCGCAAAGATCGGCGCGGGAATTTCCGCGGCCGATGCGGTAGTGCTCGATGCAGCCAATTGCATTGTCGCGCCGGGCTTCATCGACCTGCACTGCCACCTGCGCGAGCCTGGCGGCGAAATCTCCGAGACGATTCAATCCGGCACGCAATCCGCGGCGCGCGGCGGGTTCACTGCCGTGTGTCCCATGCCGAATACGCATCCGGTGAATGACAACGCATCGGTGACTCGCGCGATTCTCGAACGCGCCGCCGCTGTTTCGCCGGTTCATGTCTGGCCGATTGGGGCGGCATCCAAGGAAAGCAAAGGCGAACAGCTCTCTGAAATCGCTGCCATGCAACAAGCGGGCGCAGTCGCCGTGACAGACGATGGCAAGCCCATCGCCAATGCGCGCCTCCTTCGACAGGTGATGGATTATTGCCGGCCGCTGAATGTGCCCGTGATTGACCATTGCGAAGATTCATCGCTTGCTGCGGGCGGCGTGATGCGTGAGGGAGCGCATTCGATTCGGCTTGGCCTGAAAGGCATGCCGGCTGCGGCCGAGTCCATCTGTGTGGGCCGGGATGTCGAGGTGGCGTCGCTGACCGGCGCACGCTTGCACATTGCACACATGTCCACGCGCGGCTCGCTGGAACACGTTCGCGCTGCCAAGCGCCGCGGCCTGGCGGTCACATGCGAAGTGACGCCGCATCATTTCACGCTGATCGACGAAGACGTTCGCTACGACTCGCATTTCAAAATGAATCCGCCGCTCGCTTCGCGCGAGGATCGCGACGCATTGCTGGAAGGGCTCGCTGATGGAACTGTGGATGCGATTGCCACTGACCACGCACCTCATCACCCGGCGAGCAAGGATGTCGAATTCGACCGCGCTCCCTTTGGCATCACAGGCTTCGAAACCGCCCTCGCGCTGGCGCTCGAGCAGCTTGTGCATAAGAATCGCGTTTCTCTGATGCGCATGGTAGAACTGTTCACGACCGGCCCGGCGCAAATCATCGGCAAAGAAAGCAAATTGCAGATTGGCGCTCCCGCCGACATCACAATTTTCTCGACTGAACGCGAGTGGACCTATCGCGCCGCGGAATCTCCGAGCCTCTCGCGCAACACGCCATTCGACGGACGCAAGTTTCGCGGCGGGCCCGTCGCGACGATCGTCGAGGGGAAGATCGTTTATCGCAATTGATAAACTTCTCCGTACTTCGAACGAAGTAGAGAAGCTCCCAGCGATAGTCCCAGGTTGATTTTTCAGAGGTTGCTCTTCAGGAAAGTCAACGAGAGCATCCAAGATTGTTCCGCAGCTTGTTTGTTGTAAGCTGGCCGCGCGTCGCAGAAGAAGGCATGATCAGCGTCGGCGAATTCCATGCTCGCGAAGGTCTTGTGCGCACTGCGAAGGGCGTCCGCAACCGCGTCGCGCTGGTCTGGACCGATGTGCTTATCCAGCCCGCCCCAAAACAAGAGAATCGGCGCGTGAATCTGGGCCACGCGCTCCAGCAGACCGGGGCCGCGTTCACTCTTTGCGATGCCGCCGCCGTAGAACGAAATCGCCGCGCGCAGCGGCAAGATCAGGTCCGCAAGAAACGATACGCGGCCGCCCATGCAAAATCCAACGCAGGCGATTCGCTGCGGATCAACGGCGCGATGCCGCACGAGCGCTTCGTGCGTCGCGCGGAGATCTGCTTCGAGACTGGCGTCTTTCAATGCCATCACGTGCGGCATAACAGATTGAAAATCCGAATAACTGCCCTCATATCCTGCAGGCGCCGTACGATGAAACAGTTCCGGGGCAATGGCCACAAAACCTTGCTTCGCGAAGCGCTCAGTCACGTCACGGATGTGCGCATTGACTCCGAAGGCTTCCTGGAAGACAAGAATCCCTGGTAATTTTGCGCTTCCCTCGGGATAAGCGATGAAGACCTGCATGTTCGTACCGTCGGAAATTTTCAGCGTCGCAAATTCAGTTTTCACCTCTGGCATAGATGGCTCCTGTGGGACACATACGCAGAAATAAAGATGAAAAATTTATGTCGCGGCTGGCTCAGCGGCAGGATGCATCCCGTGCTGTGGCACTTCGTGGACGCCGCGCGCCGGCGGCTCCTGATGGAATCGATAGAGTTGGTTCACAGGTCCAGCGCCCTTGCCGATCGAATAGCTCTTCTCAATTGCCTTGAAGACATAAGCCTTTGCCAAAATCAGGGCCTCGCGCAATTGCTGCCCCAAGGCGAGTTGCGCCGCTACGGCCGAAGAAAGCGTGCAGCCCGAGCCATGCGTGTTCTCACTCTTTACGTGATCTCCACCGAACGGATTCGCTTCGGTTCCTTCGCAAAGAACATCGGCGGGCTTTTCGAGATGTCCACCTGTGACGATCACCGCCTTGGCGCCCATTTCCACCAGTTTCAGCGCCGCAGCTTTCATTCCATTCAAATCTTTTACTTCCATGCCCGCAAGCAGCGCAGCTTCATCCATGTTCGGCGTGATGACGCTCGCACGCTTCATTAATTCTTCGCGCAAAAACTTTATACCGCCAGCATCGAGCAGCTCCGCTGAACCAGCGGAGGATTTCACAACCGGATCGAGCACGACATGGGGAAATTTGTTCTTATCCAGGAATTCTGCGACTGCCACAGCGTTCGCTTTATTGCCCAGCATGCCAATCTTCACCGCGGCAATCGTCAAATCACTCGCGAGTGCGTCGAGTTGCGCGCGCAGAGTCGCCGCAGGAGTAGGATGCACGGAGGCGACACCCTGCGTGGATTGCACGGTCAACGCCGTTACGGCCGCGACGCCATAGCAATTATGCGCGGCGAAAGTTTTCAAATCGGCAGCCACGCCTGCACCACAGGAGGGATCAAACCCGGCGATTGTCAGCAAGATCGGTGGATGACTATTGGTGTGATTCGACAACTCTTCATGCCCTCCGCGCTAGGCATAAACGCCGACGCCACTCGTTGCGCGCCGGCTACTTTGAAATGTACGCGCGTTACTTCCTAAAGCGCAAGGGTATTTTGATGAGTCGAAGACGCGATGTCCCGAGGCGGAACGCCTACACAAGAACTTGCAATCGTCAAAATCGCGATCTCGCGCGAGATATAGCTTACGGGAATAATCCGCGCACCACCGTTGCATCGGCGACGCGGCCGACGGCGAGGATGTAAGCTCCTGTGCGCATGTGCACGTGATTCTTCCGCGCGGTTTCGTGCACTTCATGAAATGCGCGCTTCATCACGGTCTCGAGCTTGGCGTTGACTTCCGTTTCGGTCCAGAAGAAATTCTGCAAGTCCTGCACCCACTCGAAATAACTGGTGGTTACGCCGCCGGAATTCGCCAGCACGTCAGGCAAAACCATGATGCCGCGCCGCGCGAGAACTTCATCCGCATGAGGCGTGGTCGGACCATTCGCGGCTTCGGCGACAATTTTCGCCTTGATCTGCTCGGCATTGTTCAGAGTGATCACGTTTTCGAGCGCCGCGGGAATCAAGATGTCGCACTTCATTGTGAGCAAATCGTCGTTCGAAATGCGTGATGTCCCTGGCATGCCCACGACAGTTCCCGAGCGTTCCTTATAACGCACAGCCTTATAGGGATCGATGCCGCGCGAATTGTGAACGCCGCCGCGCGAATCACTGATGGCGACGATTTTGGCTTTTTTCTCGGCGAAGAGACGCGCCGCAATCGAACCGGCGTTGCCAAATCCCTGGATCGCGACGGTCGCGCCACGCAAATTTATTTTCTTAACCTTGCAGGCTTCTTCGGTGACAAACAGGCAACCGCGCGCCGTCGCTTCGTTTCGGCCCTCAGAACCGCCAAGCGCGACTGGTTTTCCAGTGACAACGCCAAGCGCGGAATAACCCACGGTCATCGAATACGTATCCATCATCCAAGCCATCGTTTGCGAATCGGTATAAACGTCCGGCGCTGGAATATCGCGTTCGGGTCCGATAATAGGCAAGATCTCGGAGCAGAACCGCCGCGTCATTCTCTCCAGTTCAGACTTGCTCATGCGCTTGGGATCGCAAATCACACCGCCCTTGGCGCCGCCGAAGGGAATATTGACGGCCGCAGTTTTCCAGGTCATCCACATCGCCAGCGCCTTCACTTCATCGAGCGTCACGCCGGGATGATAACGAACGCCGCCTTTTGCGGGTCCTCGCGCGATATTGTGCTGAACGCGATAACCGGTGAAGACCTTCACCTGGCCGTTGTCCATCTTCGCCGGGACGGAGACTTCCATGACGCGCTTTGGCGTGCGCAGCACTTGGCGCAATCCCGCTTCGAGCTTCAAATGCTCGGCGGCGATGTCAAATTGAATTTGAGAAATGCGAAAAACGTTAAGATCTTCGCGCGGTGCGATCCGCGGCATTGCCTGGGGAACCGCTTTGGCACTTATCGCCATTCCGTTGTTCCTCCTCGACCTATGCTCCCGCTGCTAGTTTGTCCGGCGCACGATATTGATCGACGCAACTGCGGGAACAAAAATGCAGCGTCTCACTACCCTGCACCAGAGAATGAGAAATATTTCCCGCGACGTAAGTTCCGCACACAGGATCGCGGAATAACTCTTGCGGCGTGGACGCAGGTTCCACGCGTACTGGGCCGCGCCGGCTGCCATTCGGAACCGGCGTGGCTGACTGAATCACCTTGCGCACGACCCAAGCAATAGCAGCCGTGACGACAACCCCAAATATGTACCGAAAGAATCGCGCGAAAAGCTTCAAGCGAACCTCAACCGCGAATGCAAGCACTACAGCCCAACGAGTTGCGCAGCGCACTCATCGCGGCTTCCCCCCTAAGTTGCTTCAGGCCCGAAGTTTATTCAACCAAGGAGTGGCAGTCAATTGAAAGCAAGGAAAATCGCAAGATTGTTTGTGGGACTTGGAAGTGCAGCCGTTGGGGTGATGCCCGCGAGAGTTGCTGTAACCTATTGTTATAAATGTACTTAGTCAGACACTTACGCTCCAGGAGGTGCGTGGGGCAGAACCGTTTGACCTCGCTATCGCGTCAGATTACCCTTACCCACGCCGAGGATAGCTGCAAAATAGCCGTCCGAGAAGAATTTGCCGAGGAATCCAGATTGTCCACTTCCGCGTAATCTATCCAGAGCAGCCGAGGAAATGTGAATCGGGCGCGCGACGCTGAAACAAATGAATCCGATTGGTCGCTTCTCGAGCGGGTCGTCCATCGGGACGAATCTGCGCTCGCAGCTCTCTAC
>JASHRL010000403.1 GCA_030037355.1 Candidatus Acidiferrales bacterium
TCGGTTGCGAAGCCGTGTGGACGTGACTTCCGGTGTTCGCCCGGGAGCAGCGACGAGCTTTTCCGATTCGCCAGCGACCACAGTTGCTTATGACGAGAGCGTAGGAGCGACGGGCCAACTGCTGATTGCCGGACAATTCAGCTATGAGAGCGACACTTCGAATGGCGGATTCGCTACCATTTGGCTGCCGGAGGGCAATAGCAAATTCGGGCCAGAGACGAGCCTGGTGGTGCGGCAATCGCGACTCGGTCCTGACGGCCCTGAGTTTCGAGGATTGCGACTCGACCAAGAAGGCGCGCTGGCGCTGACGGATAATGTGACGCTGCGATATGGCGCTGAATATCTACTGACTGGACTTGGGAGCGACAACACAGCAGGCTTGCGTCCGCGCGCGGAACTTGCCGCGAGACTTGGAGGCGGTTGGGAAGCTTCGGCAGTTGTTGCGTCGAGGCCCTGGCCGGAATCGAGTCCGGAAGCAACGGCGCCGATGGAGTCAGCGCTGGATTCGATCGATGAATTTCCGACCATGCTCTTCCACAACGATCGGCCGGTTCTCGAAGATGGCTGGCACGAAGAACTCGCCGTCGAACACATTTTCCATCGCCACAGCCGCGTGATGCTCTCGGCGTTCCACGACCAATCGCAAGACACCGCTGTTTTCGGTCAGGGCGCCTCTATCAGCGAAAATCCCAATTTCCTGCAGGACTTCTTCACAAATGGATTTGCCTATGATGCGGGAACTTCGAGCTCTTGGGGAATGCGAGCGGCCTACCAGCAAAAATTCTCGAAGGATCTATCGACGACTCTGGTGTATGCCTATGCTGGCGCTCTCTCCCCCACCGCTGATCCCTCCACAAATGAGGAATTGCGGGCTCTGCTGACGACTTCGTATCACAGTAGCGTGGCCGGATCCGTTTCTTCAAAAATACCGGTGCTGGGAACGCAAGTGACGACTGGCTACAAATGGATTGATGGCACGGTTGTATCCCGCCAAGACGAGTATGGCGAAGCGCTCTTTCAGTTGGACCCGTACTTCAACTTGGTCGTTCGCCAGCCGATTCCCTGCATGCATCATATGGAGGCTGTGGCTGACTTCGGCAATCTTTTGGCGCAAGGCTATGTTCCGATGACGACGAAGGATGGGAATCTTGTGATGGTGGCGGCGTATCGGACGTTCCGCGGTGGCGTTAGCCTGCAGTTTTAGTCCTGATTTTGGTATACTGATTATGGGATACGATTTACAGAATTACGTAGATTACTCGCCTTTACCCTCGAAATGTCGGCTAAACTAAATATTTACAAGAAATTATGTCCGGCCTGAGTTACCATCTTCTGGAAGATGACGTGCAGAGTATCTACCGAATTAGTGTCGCCGGTTTTTGGCGCTCGATATGAATGACGGCATAAGAACGCGTCTGGTGGCGGCAGCTCTGGCTTTCCTGACTGTCGCAGCGGTCGTTTTTGGCGTTTTGAACTATCGCCAGCGATCGCAGTTTGCCATGCCGGACGACGGAGTTACGTGGCTGGACACCTCCTCCGGTGTTCAGGCGTGGCGGGTGGAGGCCAATTCGCCGGCGGTCCGCGCGGGAATTCACCCCGGAGACACGGTTCGATCCGTCAACGGCGTCCACATAGAACGCGCGCCTCAGGTGACGCAGCAACTCTGGCGCGCGGGCGTATGGTCGCGAGTCGATTACCGGCTGACTCGCAACGGCATGCCGTTTGAAGCGAGCCTTGTCACAGCGCCAGCCGAAAGACCGAGCCTGATCTGGAATTGTTTCGGGATTCTCTCCCTGCTGTATCTTTTCATCGGGCTCTTCATTTTTATTCGGCGATGGTCAGCGCCGCGAGCGATTCATTTCTATTTATTCTGCCTGGTCTCGTTCATTTTTTACGCGTTTCACTACAGCGGAAAACTGAACTCGTTCGATTGGACGATCTATTGGTCGAACGTGGTCGCGCTGCTGCTGCAGGCTGCGCTGCTGGTCCATTTTGCACTGGTGTTTCCGCAGAGGCGCGTACGAAATCTTCCGCTGTGGCTTGCGGCTGTTTATGGGATTCCGCTGGCGTTCCTCGTGCTGCACATCAACGTGGCTCTCGGAACACGGGATCTGATGCCGTCGATCGAGAGCCGCTTCTTTCTCGACCAGGCGGAGTTTGCGTATTGGGCAGCTTTCTTTCTGGTTGCGGCGTTCATTTTCCTCGATAGCTATCGGCGGACGCCGAGCGGGCTGGTGCGGCAACAGTTGAAGTGGGTCACGTTCGGCACATTCGCGGGCGTCGTACCGTTTCTGGTGTTTTACATCGTTCCCTTCCTCATGGGCATCGTGCCCTCGGGCTGGATGACGGCTTCGGCCTTCTCGCTGGTCCTCATACCGCTTTGCTTCGGCTACGCCATCATTCGCTATCGCTTGATGGATGTGGACATCATCTTCAAGCGCGGACTCGCCTATACGCTGGCCACCGCGGCCGTAGTCGCCGTGTATTTCGGCGTGGTTGCGATGATCGGCTTGCTTTTTCATTCGACCGGTTCCGTGGGCACGGTGGGAACGCTTGTCGCCATCGTCGCGGCGGCGATTCTCTTCCAGCCGGTCCGGGACTGGATGCAAGCGCGGCTGGATCATTTCTTCTATCGCGACCGGCTGAATTATCGCCGGACGTTGATCGAATTTGGCCGCACGCTGACGAACGAGGTGCGCATCGATCCGTTGCTGGGATCCGTGCTGGACCGCATCTCGCAAACGCTGCTTGTCGACCGGCTGGCGATTTTCCTGGAAGACCCTGCGAATCCAGGGACATTCCTCTTTTCGCGCTCACTTGGGGTTCGTGCCGAGCCGCGGCTGGATTTGAGTTTCTTGAATCTGGCAGAAAG
The DNA here is from genome assembly GCA_030037355.1 of Candidatus Acidiferrales bacterium. GTDB lineage: Bacteria > Acidobacteriota > Terriglobia > Acidiferrales > UBA7541 > DAHUXN01. Next base: position 2,873 of record JASHRL010000403.1, read on the forward strand.
GCCGGCACTCGCGCAGGCGTGTTTGTTCTTCGAGTCCGCGCGAAGCTCGGGCGAATCGGAATCCGTGCGGCGCACGCTGGAGGTTCTGGGGCTCAATTATTTCATCGCCTGCCGCTTCCGCGACCGCGTGGTGGCCGTGCTCGGACTGGGCAAAACGGTCGACGGCGATTACCTGAGTAGCGACGACATCGAATTGCTGGACACGATTGGCAGTTACGTCGCCATCGCCATCGAAAACGCGCAGCTCTACAACTCGCTCGAGCAAAAAGCGATGCAAATCGAGCGGCTAAAGGAATTCCACGAGAACATCATCGAGTCGCTCAATATCGGCGTGCTGACCGTGGATCTCGAGGACCGCATCGAATCGTGGAATCCGCAGATGGAGCGCATGCTGGGAATTTCGCGCGATGAGGCGGTCGGACACACGCTCGATGAGATCTTGCCCGCAGACCTGGTGGCGGAAATGGCATCGCGCTCGAGCGACGAACACGTCGCCAGTATCTACAAATTCCGCCTGTATAACCGCGACGGCCGGCGCTACGTCGTCAATGCGTCATTTGCTCCGCTCGTCGGCAAGAATGGCGAACGGCTGGGCCGGCTCATTCTGCTGGACGACATCACGCAGCGCGTGCGGCTGGAAGAGCAGATGGTACAGAACGAGAAACTGACGTCGCTCGGACTGCTTGCGGCGGGCGTGGCGCATGAGGTGAATACGCCGCTTGCGGTCATTTCGAACTACACGCAGATGCTGGCCAAGCAGATTCCCGGCGAAGACCCAAGGCAGAAGACGATCGACAAGATCGTCAAGCAGACTTTCCGTGCCAGTGAGATCGTCAATAACCTGCTGAATTTTTCGCGTACGGGTGGAGCAGAATTCGTCGAAGTGAATCTAAATAGTGTGATCGACGAGACGCTGAGTTTGGTGCAACACCCATTGAAGACGGCGCGAGTCAACGTGATTCGGAACCTCGGCGAGCACCTGCCAGCCGTTCTGGGATCGACGACGCGGCTTCAGCAGGTGTTTTTGAATCTTTTCATGAATGCGCGCGACGCCATGCCCAACGGTGGAATGCTGGAAGTGCGCACGTTCGCGCAGAATGGCTCGGTCGAGGTCGAAGTGACGGATACGGGAATCGGCATCCGTCCGGAGCATTTGCACCGCGTTTTTGATCCATTTTTTACGACGAAATCGTCGGGCCGCGGGACGGGTCTGGGGCTTTCGGTGAGCTACGGGATTATCAAAGAACACGCTGGAAAATTGGAAGTGCGCTCGACGCCGGAAAAGGGAACTTCGTTCCGGCTCGAATTCCCCGTTGCAAAGAGGGCTGTGCATGCCTAGGGGATCGATTCTCGTTATCGATGATGAAGTGGAGATTCGCGAAGGGCTGCAGGTCCTGCTGACTTCGGAGGACTACATTGTGACCGAAGCGGAGACGGGCGAAGCGGGCTTGGCGCGACTGGAAGACCGGCCATTCGATTTGCTGTTGCTCGACGTCAGCCTGCCGGACAGGAACGGCCTCGACTTGCTGCGGGAAATCCATAGCCGCGACCCGCAACTTTCCATCATTTTGATCACGGCTTTCGGCTCCATTGATATGGCGCGCGCGGCCTTCAAGAATGGCGCGCAGGATTACATCACGAAGCCGTGGTCCAACGACGAATTGCTCGCGCAGGTTTCCATCGCTATCGAAGGCAGCCGCCTGCGCGAAGAAAATGTGCAGCTCAAGCGCGCGCTCAAGGAACGGTACAATTTCCCGAATATCATCGGCAAAAGCGAAAAGATGCTGGCGGTGCTCGATTTGGTCACGCAGGTGGCTCCTTCACGCTCCACGGTGTTGATCAGCGGGGAGAGCGGCACGGGAAAAGAACTCATCGCCAAAGCGATTCATGCGGCATCAACACGCGCGGAAAAGCCTTTTGTTCCCGTCAATACCGGCTCGATTCCCGTCGATTTGCTCGAATCGCAGCTTTTTGGCCACGTGCGAGGCGCGTTCACGAGCGCAGTGGCTTCGAAGAAAGGGCTTTTCGAGGTCGCGGATCAGGGAACGATTTTCTTCGACGAAATCAGCACGATCAGCCCGGAGACGCAGGCAAAACTTTTGCGCGTCATTCAGGAGCGCGAGTTCATGCGGCTGGGCGCGACGGACACGATCAAAGTGGACGTACGCATCATTGCGGCTTCGAATGAAGATTTGCTCTCGCTCGTGCACGCCGGACGTTTTCGCGAGGATCTTTACCATCGGCTGAACGTCATCAAGATTACGCTGCCGCCATTGCGCGAGCGCAAGGAAGACGTTCCTCTGCTTGTGCACCGCTTCATCGAGCGTTTTTCGAAGGACAACGAAAAGCCGCTGCGGCATTTTTCGCATTCTGCGATGCGAATCCTGGTGGATTACGACTGGCCGGGGAATGTGCGAGAACTAGAGAACGTGGTCGAGCGCGCGATTGTCCTATCCACGCAGGATACGATGGACCTGGATTTGTTGCCGGAGAACGTGCGCAGCCGCGAGGTGGCGAAGGGCGTGCGGCTCCAGCTTGCAGAATTTTTGCCGCCGATGCCGGGCGAATCGGGCTCGCGGCCCAGCACGCGTTCGCTCTTCGAGATTTTGGAAGAGGTCGAGCGGCGAATCATCCTCGACATGCTGGAACATTCCAATTGGAACCAGACTGAGGCGGCCGAGCGCTTCCAAATCCCCCTCTCGACGCTTAACCAGAAAATCAAGCGTCTGGGCATCGAAACGCGGCGGCGCAACAACCCGGCGCGCGGCGGCACCCCGCCCGCGGGCACGCAATACTCGGACGCGGCGAATTACACCGCATCGAAGTAAATTCCCTGTACGGTTTGAATTCGCGCGAGCTACTTTGCCGCTCCGGCAGCTTTCCATCCGCGTGGCATAAGAGTCGTAGTCAAATCCAGGCCGGATAAATCGACGCCGGTCAAATCCGTCTCGCGCAGGATTGTGGTGGTCACGTCCGCGCCCTGCAATTGAGCGCCGTGGATATTCGCATAGCGGAAATTCGCCGCACGCAGATTGGCGCGGCGCAAAATCGCGTTGCTCAGATCCGCGCGGAACAGTTCCACGCCGCCGAGCTGCGCTGCGGTGAGGTCGGCGCCGGCGAAAATCGTTTCCGTCAAATCGCAGCCCCGCAGATCGGCCCGCTTCATGTTCGCTTTGCTGAAATCCGCGCCGCCGAGCCTGGCCTCGCGGAGATCGGCTCCTTCGAGGTTGGCGCCATGGAAAAGCGCGTAAGCGAGATTCGCGCCTTGAAGATCAATATCCGCCAGATTCGCGCCGGAGAAATCCGCGCGCACTCCGCCTTCTTCGCCCTTCGTGAATTTCACATGCGATGCGACGATTTCGGAGACTCGCTTGCCATTATGCCGGATGCTCTTGGGAGATTTCAGATTTGCCTCCTTCGCTCTTTCAGATCAAGCTTGCGGACCAAAGTTTAAGCGCATCCGGTATTTTACTAGAAATTTGCCCGCGGCTTTAACTTACGATTCATCCTCCGTGCGATTTATGTGGTAAGTTGGTTGCAGCAGTCAGCGCATCCATCGAGGTCCGGCGTTGCGGGTTCCGACCACTTCCGTCCGGCATGTGATTTGCAGCTTCACTTCCAGTGTTTGTGCACGCGTGTCCGCTTCCAAGGTATGGGCCTCGCTGGCGGCCATCTTCGCGGCGGGAATTTTTGCGGCGGGATTTTTAATGCCGCGCGCGTCGCCGGCCAGGCAGGATCAGGAAAAATCGCAGGAGATTGTCGCGAATCTCTACGCTGGCCGAGTCGTCATAGGCGTCGCGAAGGATGGAATCGTGGTGGCCACGCTCGAAAACCCGATTGAACCGGGAACGCGGCCGCCGATGATTGTTCCTCTGGGCAGTGAACGGATCGCGGTCGTTATGGGCGCGGGCGATTGGTGGCTGCCGGATGAGCATAAGGAACTTGCGCGGCTGGATCAGGAATTGCCGCAGCTCCCTGCGGTCGGCGGAGGAGCTGAGGCGCCGCGTCTGGCCACGGGCGCGGGGGAAGACACGGGAGAAGCGAAGGACATCGAACGGCTCGCGGAACGCGTGCGCGTTCGGCTGGATCAGATCGCGCGATATATTCACGGCAATCTAAATCTCGGCGAGGACGAGCCGATTCTCGAACTTGTTCTGGCGGATTATGCGCCGGATTATGGGCCGGAGGTCTGGCTCATTTCTTATTCGCTCGAACAGGAGCCCGAGCAAGGAGATTTCTGGCAGACGCGCGCAATGCAGCCGCAATACACGCAGTTGTGGCCGCTGGAAAAGGGCGCAGCGCAACGCCTTGTCGAAGCCAGCTATCCGCCCTCTGTGGCTACCAACGATACGCTCGAAACGCTTGTGGCTGCCGGCGATTCCCGCATCGGCGCGGCGATCTCTGCAGCTCCGGGCATGCGCGCCATTTCAGAGCAAATTCTGGATGGCGAAATCGACGAGCTGCAAGCGGTGGATGTAGCCGCGTTTCTCCGTACTTCCTTGCAGGCGATTGCGCCTCCGGGCGCGCGAATGATCGAAGCCGAGGTTAATCAGGACATGGGAATCGGCTGGTTCATTGCGCCGCCGCCCGAGGTTCCTCTGCCGGGAAGCGAAGTCGTGCGGCCCACTGGCGCACCGAGCTTGCTGCATTCTGGCAAGCCCACGGGTCCGGGCGGACATTGAAAATTGATGGACAATCTACGAGAGCAAAATTATTTTTTCTCGGCAATTTCGCGCTTCAACCGCGCGCTTTTCTCCGCGACGCCCGAATCGAGCTCTTTTTTATAATCCACGAGCTTGCGTGCGATATCCGCGTCCGATAGCGCGAGAATCTGCGCTGCAAAAATTCCCGCGTTCGTTGCGCCCGGCTTTCCGATGGCCATTGTTGCCACGGATACGCCGCCGGGCATTTGCACGGTGGAGAGCAGAGAGTCCATTCCATTCAGCGAAGTCGAGGGCATGGGCACGCCAATAACCGGCAGCGTCGTCAGCGCCGCGACGACGCCAGCCAGGTGCGCTGCGCCTCCGGCACCGACGATGATGGCTCTCAATCCGCGCTTCGCCGCGGTTTCCGCATATTCCGCTGCGCGCGCGGGAGAGCGATGCGCCGAGACGACTTCGACTTCAAATCCGATGCCGAATTTCTCCAGCATCCGGCCCGCTTCGGCCATCACCGGATAATCCGAATCCGAGCCCATAATTACGCCAACAAGTGTTTTTTCTTTTGCCGCCACTTCGCCCCCTTAAGTTGTGAAGTTTGCTTCGTCGTACTGCGCCCACTTTTGCTGTGAACTTTTGCTATTCAACTTGCTCAACTGCGCGCCACTTCTCCAACCGCCCGATTCATCTCGCTGCCGATATCTCCGCGATAATGCATTCCATCAAATGAAATTTTCTTTGCCGCACTATACGCGCGCAAACGCGCTTGTGCGAGGTTGTCGCCAGCGGCGGCAACGGTGAGCACCCTGCCGCCATTCACGCAGTACTGACCATCAACTTTCCTTGTTCCCGCGTGAAAAACTGCGGTGGAAGACAGTTTTTCCTGGCTGGACAGCCCGGAGATTCTCGCGCCCAGCTTCGGCCTTTGCGGATAACCTTCCGCGGCCAGAACGAGGCAGCAACTGGCCCTCGGCTGCCAAGACATTTCGGCGTTCGCGAGGCGTCCTTTTGCAGCGGCAAAGAGCGTTTCCGCCAGATCGAAATTCATGCGCATCACGAGAGCTTCTGTTTCCGGATCACCGAGGCGGCAGTTGAATTCAAGGACGCGCGGGCCAGCCGCAGTCATCATCAAGCCAAAATAAAGGAATCCGCGGTAGGGAGCCGCATCCTTGGCGATTCCTTCGATGGTTGGGCGAACGATCTTTTCCTGGATTACACGTTCCATTTCCGAGGAGAGAAGCTCATTGCTGGAAATCGCACCCATTCCGCCTGTGTTGGGTCCGAAGTTTCCGTCGCTGAGGCGTTTATAATCGCGCGACGGCGCCAGCGGAACGAATTTCTCGCCATCGGTCAAGACGATATAGGAAAGTTCGGGGCCCTGAAGACATTCTTCGATAATCACGCGATTACCGGCAGCTCCGAAATCGTCGCTCTCCATCAGGCGAGTGATGAACGTCGCCGCTTCGCCGGCGGACGACGTCACCAAGACACCCTTCCCTGCGCATAGGCCGTCCGCTTTCACGACCACGGGCATGTCCGCATTAGCAAGCACTTCGCGCGCTTTCGCTGCGGAGTCGAACGTGCCGTAGGTCGAAGCTGTAGGAATTGCGTACCGGTGCATGAACTCCTTGGCGAAAATCTTGCTGCCCTCGAGTTGCGCCGCTTCCAGCGAAGGGCCGAGAAGAACTAGACCGCGCCTGGCAAATTCATCGGCAATGCCCAGCACGAGCGGCTGCTCAGGCCCGGCAACGGTCAAGTCAGCGCGGAGACTTTCGGCAAGAGTCGCGAGTACAGCGACATCCGACGTTTTTGCCGGAAGGCATTCCGCATCTTCAGAGATGCCATCGTTTCCCGGTGCGCACCAAATGCGCTCTACGGCGGGACTCTGCCGGAGTTTCCAGACGAGTGCATGCTCGCGTCCACCGCCGCCGATGACGAGAATCTTCATCTTCAAAAGTTAGCAAGCCACGATAAAGCGCGCGTCACCGGCATGTCAACCGCGCGTTTGCCGTCGCCCGCATGGAGAAAAAACGGCATAATGTCACGCGATTCCGATGCATTGGGATTACATTTTAATTCTGCTAATTCTAGGCGTTGTGATTCCCTGGCGCAGCACTGCGCGAATTCGCGAATTGCTCAAAAAACCCAGGCTCGCGTCGTCAGAACGGGTTCTCCTCTATCTATCAACTATTGCATTCCAGTGGCTTCTCGTCGCGGTCGTTCTGTGGCGTTGCGCTGTACACGGCGTTTCTCTGGCAATGCTCGGCTTCGCGCTTCCGCACTTTTTTCGAAGCGCCCTGATCGCGGCAATCCTTTCGATTCTATTGGTTCTTAATCAGATTTACGGAATCCGCAGGCTGGCGTTTTTGCCGCGCGAAAAACGGGGCCTGATTCTCAATCTCGCTGAAAAGCTGCTACCGCGCAGTGGCAATGAGGTCTTGCTTGCCGCTGGCCTTGTGGTCACCGTGGCCATCTGCGAGGAAATTGTTTTCCGTGGATTCATCCAGACTATTTTTCAGAACGCCCTGAATGATTCCGTTATGGCGGGCGTCGTTATTTCAGCGGTGTTCTTTGCTGTCGCACATCTCTATCAAGGAAAGAGAGGTTTAATAACTACATTCATAGTTGGAATTTTGTTTTCTGTTGCGCGGGTCTATTCTGTAAGCCTCTTCCCCACTATGATCGTTCACTTTTTTGTGGACATTTCGGCTGGTATTGCGGTCTCGAAATACTTGGGAACTGATTCCCAATGCGCTGAAAATAATGACTTTATGATCCTAGCAGGCATAATCCTGTGATGAATGTCGCGGAGATTCGATCCTCGTTGGAGTCATATCGCGTTTTTGTGTCGGAGGAGCAGGCTATCAAGATCCGGGCGTATATTGAGCTTTTGACGTTCTGGAATCGAAGGGTCGCGCTGACGGCGATACGCCAGGAGAGCGAGATTTTGCGATTTCACTTCGGCGAGAGCCTATTCGCATTAACAGCTTGCGAAATGAAAAATGGTCGGCTAGCCGACGTAGCTACGGGAGCGGGTTTCCCGGGATTGGCGATAAAGATTCTCCGCCCGGATCTCGGCGTAACGCTAATCGAGCCAAATAAGAAGAAATGTGCCTTCTTGCATGAAGTGATTCGCTCTCTTGGGCTTCAAGATGTGGAAGTTGAGCCCGCGAGCTTTGAGACATCCACAATTCAACCAGGGAGTCTGTCGTACGTCACGTCTCGAGCTTTGGCTGCTGTTCCGAAGTTCTTGGATTGGGCTCACGAAAGGCTAAGCCCATCTGGTCGCCTTTTACTCTGGGTTGGCAAGGAAGATAGTTTGAAGCTGCGGGCTATGGCGGGGTGGAATTGGGGAGAGCCAACACTGATTCCTGCGACATCAAGGCGGATGATTCTGTCTGCGACGCGGGAGAATCGCTCTTGAGTGTTCCACGTGGAACATTTTTGCACCATCTGTCCGGTGCCGTCGACTAATCGCATTGTTCCACGTGAAACATATTGCAACGGGAAGTTTCATTCTGCTAAATTCTCCCACGAAGCGCGAGGTTGAAAATTGGGCCGAGTCATCGCGATTGCTAATCAAAAAGGTGGGGTCGGGAAGACCACAACAGCGGTCAATCTCGGGGCCTCGCTTGCGGCCCAAGAAAGACGTACCCTCGTCATTGATTCCGATCCTCAGGCGAATACGACCGGAGGACTTGGCTTTCCAAAGGATCCGGCGCGCCGAACCATTTACAATGCGATCATCCTGGATGATCCGCCCGAGCGAGTCATAATCTCTACACAAGTTTCCGGCCTCGACATTATCCCATCGGATAAAAATCTCGCTGGGGCGGCCGTCGAGCTGGTGAATTCGGATGGCAGGGAATTCAGGCTGAAGAAGTTCATCGAGTCCATCAGAGATCGATATGATTTTATCCTCATTGATTGCCCCCCTGCCCTGGATCTCCTGACGATTAACGCTCTGGCAGCGAGCGATGCGGTCCTGGTGCCGATCCAATGCGAATATTACGCTATGGAGGGTGTTGCAGAGCTGCTGGATACGCTCATGCGTCTGCGTCGAACGATCAATCCCGCGCTTGCAGTCGAGGGAATTCTCCTGACGATGTTCGATGACCGGACAACACTTTCAAAGCAGGTTGCAGCAGATCTGCGGAGTTTCTTTGGAAGTCAGGTTTTCGAGGCGGTGATCCCCCGAAACGTGAGGCTTGCTGAAGCACCGAGTTACGGGAAGCCCATCATATTTTACGACATACATAGTAAAGGTGCGGAGAGCTATATACAACTAGCCAAGGAGGTTATCACCAATGACCAGAAACGCTCTGGGGAAAGGGCTCAGCGCGCTCATTCGGGAGCCTGAATCTGCGGTGCCCGCCGCGCCCACAGAGAAGGTCGGCGTGACGACTGTGGCGCAAACAACAGGCACGGCTGCGGGTGCAGCAGTCGCCCCGGCACGCGTAAAGGAACGAATGGATGGTGATTCTGTCCTGCAGATTGATATCGACCTGATCGAAGCAAGCCCATACCAACCTCGCACGCGTTTCTCGCAATCGGCGCTGGATGAATTGGCGCAATCGATCGTTCGCACAGGCATCATCCAGCCGATCGTTGTACGGAGAAGCGGCGCAAGTTTTCAGCTTTTGGCTGGCGAACGACGGTGGCGCGCTGCACAACTCGCCGGCATGCACCGGATTCCTGGCGTCATTCGGGACGTTACAGATGAGAAGGCCATGGAAATCACGCTGGTTGAGAACCTCCAGCGGGAGGATCTCAATCCGATTGAGCAGGCGACGGCTTATGACCGGCTGATTCAAGAGTTTCATCTCACACAGGAAGAGGCTGCTGTGCGAACAGGGAAGGATCGCGTGACGGTCGCGAATGCGTTGCGTCTTTTGCGGCTTGAGGCGCCGCTGCGCGAACTGGTGGAAGACGGCCGACTCAGCGCAGGTCATGCTCGTGCATTGTTGGCGATTGAGGATGGAAAGCTACGCCTGGAAACAGCGAAGCGTGCGGCTCGCGGAAGCCTTACGGTCCGAGCCATCGAGCGCCTGGCGACACGCCGGCGGCAGCGCGGCGCAACTCAGGCTGCGACGGAGCACGTTGATGCGAATACCCGAGCGGCAATTGACGAAATGCAACGCGTTCTCGGAACGCGCGTCTCCGTTCGCCCACGCACGGCGCAGCGGCCCGGAGAGCTTGTTATCGAATACTACAACGATGCTGATTTGGACCGTCTTTACAGGCTGATTGTTGAGAGATAATTACGGATGTTTCCTCATTAAGCCGGAGGCATCCGATGGCTTCGAAGTGGCTGGGTGGGCGGTCGAACGGCTCTTCTGAATGGGCCGGATTTATTGACCACAGTGTGAATTTTGAAGGCAAGCTGAGAGTCGGCGGGATGTTTCGCGTCGACGGGCATGTGAAGGGCGACATTACTTCCGAGCATGGCCTACTGCTCGGCGAGAACGCCAAGGTGGAAGGCCAAATCCACGCGAGCGATGTGACGATTGCGGGGCGGTTCGACGGCACGATTTTTGCGAAGCAACGTGTGGAGATTCAGCCGAAGGGCGTGGTGACCGGCGAAATTCACGCGCCGTGTCTCGTCATTCATCCCGGCGGCGTATTGGACGGTCAATGCCACATGCTTTCCGCCGCGGCGGAAGCAGAAGAAGCGCATTCAATCGCGATTCCGATCCGGTCGACCGTACAGAGTTAAGAGCCTGGCCCACTGCGGTTATTGCCTTGTGGGCTTGGTCTGCTGCAGCAGAGAGAAGAAATCCGCAGCGTAGCCCTTAGGTCCGCTGTAGTCCGCTGAGGTAAGTTCCTGCGGGACGATGCAGGAGATCCAGACATTGTCGGAATTGCTCATCGAGTCGAACGTCCAGCATTGACCATCCGCGCCGGCAATTTCCAGGTTTCGCTGACCGCTGGGCGCGTATCCTTTTCCCTTCATGACGATTGCCTGTTCTTTCGCATATACGTCAGATTCAAAATGATACTGGCGTGTGAAGTGGACCGGCTGAAACACCGCGACCGGATGAGGAAGCCAGGAAAGGCGCGTCATACGCTCGACGGTCATCTCTTCGCCTTGGCTGCGAGCATACCATTCAAAGGGAACGTCGATGTTCCATCCGCGAAAAGTGACAGTTTTTCCATGCGCCACGTGCCACGCTGCGGAGA
>JASHRL010000404.1 GCA_030037355.1 Candidatus Acidiferrales bacterium
TGTACGACAAAGGCGGTAACAGGTGATATGCGGCTATGGTGCGAAAAATCGGACACGAACAAAAAAGATGTCGGCTAAAACTTCGTGCGAAGGAACTCGACCAGGAGATAGCCAATCAGCGCCGCGATCACCGCGATGCCGAAATTGTGGAACGTGAAGATATCGGAGGCGGCCCAAAGCAGGCCATGTTTGCGGCCTGCTCCGGAGCGTTCAAATTCTCCCATCAGCAGATTGGAGTAAAAAAGGAAGATGATGAAGCCGATTTCGATCAATCCTCTCCAGGCGCTGTTTTTCATTGCTGTTGGATTATAGCGCGTTCGAGAAACCTTACGCTTTGCGCGCGAGGATGAGCGTGGGGCTCAGGTCAACAGCAATGGGTTCATTGCCCGCGGCTTCGGCGAAGCGGGATTCGAGGTTGCGCCAGTAGGATTCTGGATCGGAAAGCGTGAGTCCATAAGCGCTGCCATAGGAAGTGGAGCGCCAAAAGCCGGCGAAATCCGCGGGCGACATGCGAATCACATAGGAAAATTTGGTTTCTTCGACAAGCTCGAAACCCGCCGCGGCGCGAGCTTGGTCTTGCCAGACGTACTTCTTCCCGAGGCGCTCATCGCGATGCGGCTTCCAGGGGCCGCGAAACTCGCCAAGCGCGATCGCATCCACCGCTGCCGTCGTTTTCGGCAAGGGGCGATCGAACACCGCAAGAACCGCCCTCGGGCGCAGCCAGCTTCGCGCATTCGCGAAAACGCGCTCCGCTTCCATCCAGTGCAGCGCATTCGCAATCGTGATGAGGTCAACGCTCTCGGGAGTTTGCGCGCACTCTTCCGCTGTAACATTTCGAACGGTGACGCGCGGAAAAAGTTCAGCAATTTTCGCCGCCATTCCCGCATCCGGCTCAACGGCGATCACTTCGCCGAAATAACCGATCAGATGCCCCGCAACCATCCCCGTCCCCGCGCCCAAATCCATCGCACGCTCGCGCCTACTCTCCGTAATCTGCGCGAGAATATGCTCGTAAAGCGCGGGCGGATAATCCGGCCGGTAGCGCTGGAATTCCTCTGCGGCGTGTCCAAATTTCGGTTGGAAGCTTGCAGGCACGGGAATCTGGTCGGTTACTCCGGCTCCTCCAGCATGGATTCGTCGCGAACGACGACCACGACTCCTCTTTCGCTGACGTGATAGCGCTTGCGATCTTCTTCCAGGTCGTAACCAATTTCCGTGTGTTCCGGCAGCTTGACGTGCCGGTCGATGATCGCTCGCCGGATGCGCGAGTGCCGTCCGATATTGACATGATTGTAGATGATCGAATCCTCGACTTCGCAATAGCTGTTGACGCGTACATCGTAGCCGACGACCGACCCGCTCACCCGGCTTCCGGAAATGATCGATCCTGCCGCCACAATCGAATCTACCGCCGTTCCGGTCCGCCCTGGGTCGGCGAAAACAAACTTCGCGGGTGGATATTGCTGCTCCCACGTCTTGAGCGGCCAGCTTTTGTCGTAAAGATTGAACACCGGCGAAACGTTGACCAAATCCATGTTCGCGTCGTAATACGCTTCCAGCGTCCCCACGTCGCGCCAGTAGAGAGTCTCCTGCTTGTTTTCGTCGCGGAAATTGTAGGCATAAGCGCGAAAGTTTGCGATGGTCTTCGGCAGGATATCGTGGCCGAAATCATGCGACGAATTCGCATCCTCTGCGTCCGCGATCAGCGCCGGCAACAGAAATTGCGTATTGAAGATATAAATGCCCATCGACGCGTCGACTTTGCCCGGATGCCGCACGGAGAGCTTGGGCACCGCTGGTTTTTCCTGGAACCCGAGGATCCTTCCCTCTTTGTCCGTCTCGATCACGCCGAATTTGTGCGCCGCATCCTCCGGCGTCACTTCCACTGTCGCGACAGTCACGTCTGCGCCTGAATCCACGTGCTGCTGAAGCATCCTCTCGTAATTCATTTTGTAGATATGATCCCCAGACAAAATGATCACGTAGCTCGATTGCTCGCTGCCGATGGAATAGATGTTCTGATAAACCGCATCCGCCGTCCCCAAATACCAGTGCGCTGAGACGCGCATCTGCGGCGGAAGAATCTCGATGAAATCACCCACGCCCATCAGCGAGGACCATCCCCGCCGGACGTGGCGGTTCAAGCTCAGCGCTTTGTATTGCGTCAGGACGAAAACGCGCCGAAGGTTGCTATTCAGGCAGTTCGAAAGCGTGATGTCGATGATGCGGTAAATCGCGCCGAAAGGGACCGCTGGTTTCGCGCGGTCTCGCGTAAGAGGCCAAAGCCGTTCGCCTTGTCCTCCCGCCAGTAGCACGCCAATCGCGCTCTTCATCAGCGACATGCGATGTTGTCCCGCCGTATCTCGCGGCTCATTCTAACAATATCCGTCATCCAAGCCAAAAGTGGCAGACAAGAAAAACGCGGACCCTTTTGGCTCATTGCTCTCACTGGTCTTCAGCTACATAACATGAAATCTTGTTTCCAAAATTGACATATTGCGTCCATATCCACAGCTTCCATCCCCGCGCCTCCTTCCAAATTTAATACTTGACTTCCCTCGATGCCTCCGTTAAAACCGCCATCAAGGATGTGTCCTGCGATGGGAGTCGTCTAAACCACCCACTCCAGTAACATATCTTTCTAAAACACTGTCCTGAACGGGGGTGAAGTTGCGTGGCTGAAGTTGTAATTCAAGAGGGCGAGTCTTTGGAGAATGCCCTCCGGCGTTTCAAGCGGAAAGTCCAGGCGGAAGACATCATCAAGGAAATCAAGAAGCACAGTTACTACATGAAGCCTGGAGAGAAACGCCGGGCCAAAGAAGCCCTATCGCGCAAACGCCTCCGGAAAAAACAGCGTCGGGAGCAGGATTAAGCTAGGCTGCACAGCCTTGGGGTGTTTCCTTTATGCCTCGTTCCGTTTTGTCTTTTTCAGATCGACGGGCGGGAAAATCTGAGGATCCCAGCAAATCCCGGCATGATCTGGTTCAGGGTGTAGTGTGTTCAAAGATGTGCTAGCAACACCCCGGAGCGGCCCATGGAATACCACGATAAGGTTCTGAAATGTGCGGAATGCGGTTCCGAATTTGTTTTCACCGCCGGCGAACAGATGTTTTTCGCCGACAAGGGCTTCAAGAACGAACCGAAGCGATGCAAGGGCTGTAAGTCGGTTCGCGCCCAGGGTTCGACAGGCGTGGCCCCGGCGAGCGTCCAGCGCGTCGAGACCAAGACTGTTTGTTCCCAGTGTGGCAAGGAAACGACTGTGCCGTTCAAGCCCACGCAAGGCCGGCCGGTCTATTGTCGCGAGTGTTTCCAGCAGCGTCGGACAGTCGGCGGTGCCGCTGCCGAAGCTGTTGGGGACTAGCAGCAGCTCTTCCACTCGCGCAAGCTTGCCCAATGGAGAGTTGACCGGACGAGTTCTCGCTCGTGTCGTCGTTGCGCGTTTCTCCGTCCGCTCGTTGCCGCGCTTTGCTCGCCCAATTCTCGCGGTTAAGCTTTACGCCGCAGCGGATTTCTGCGCTGGCACGATTTCCCGGAACGCCGCCAGAAACGCGCGCATCTCTTCCGGCTTTCCCACTGAAACGCGCAGATAAGTTCCTATCGATGGGAATTTTCTTCCCACAAGGATTTTCTTTTCGCGGAAGGCCGTGATTACCGGCGAAACATCACCGCCCACCCCGACCATGAAGAAGTTCGCCTCTGACGGAATCACGTGGTAGCCGTCTTTCGTCAGTTCGCTCATCACCCATTTGCGCGTATCGTTCAGCCGTTTCTTGTTCAGCGGCACAATCTCCGGATCCGCCAGACTCGCCGTCGCCGCCGCCAGCACCGCCGCGTTGCCGTTGTCAAAAAGCAGCTCTCGCCGCATGGCTTCGATCGTCTGCTTTTGCGCCACCGCATACCCCAGCCGCATTCCGGCCATGCCATACACCTTTGAAAACGTTCGCGTCATGATCAAGTTCGGATATTTCGGAACCATGTCCACGATGCTCGAATATTTTGGATCTTCGACGAAATGAAAATACGCTTCATCGACAAGCACATACGTCGTGGCCGGCACGCGCTGGATGAAATCCGCGAACTCGTCTCGCGTGTTGATCGTTGCCGTCGGGTTATTCGGATTGCAGACGTAAACCAGTCCCGTATTGTTCGCGTTGCATGCATTGGCCATTGCCGGCAAATCATGACGAAAATCTGCCGTCAGCGGAATCTTCACGGCGTTCGCGTGCGACACTTCTGCGTAGTACGTCACCGCCTCAAACGTCGGCTCCGCAACAACCAGGCTTTTGTCCGGTCCTACAAACGCGGCGTCGCACACACGCAAAATTTCCGTCGAGCCGCAGCCGAGAATCACATTTTCCGTCTCGACCTTGTGCAGCGCGGCAATCGCCTTCACCGTTCGTCCGTAAAGATCGTCCGGATAGCGGCAGGCGACGCCCTCGGAGCCTGTAATAGCGGCGATGGCGTGCGACGATGGCCCGTAGGGGTTCTCGTTCGAGTTGATCAGGATGGCATCCGCGCGCGAAAAGCCTTTCAGCCGCCCGCCCGCGACGCCCTGCAGCAATTTCGGCGAGACGTATGCAGCCGCCAGCATCGCACCGACGGATTTGCCGAATTGCCGCCGCGAAATCTCGTTTCCGTTAGTTTCGTCCGCCATCGTGGCCTCCATTCTGCTTCGACTCGGATTGTAAAATTTGCTGGCCGGATTATCCGCCCACAGGCCGCGATGCGCAAGTCAAGTGGTGTCATAAATGCCCAAAAGACCCCTTCGTTGACCCGCACGTCGCGCCGTCTTAAAATGAATTCATGAATCGTAAACGGTCTCCCAAGAAGAAAGCATCGCGCCGCGCAAAGCCTTCGGCTCCGAAGCAAGCTGCGTCGGCGCGTTCCTCAAATTCCATCGACGACAAAGCTCTGCGCGCGCATCTCATCAAGCTGCTTGAAGGCGGTGGCGCGCACCTGAAGCCCGGCGAGGTATTCGCGGACTTCCCCGAAGCAAAGCGCGGGATTCACGCCGGCAATTCGCCGCATACCGCATGGCAATTGCTCGAGCATCTGCGCATCGCTCAGTGGGACATTTTGGAATTTTCGCGGAATGCAAAGCACGTCTCGCCGAATTTCCCCGAAGGCTACTGGCCTTCCTCCGAGATGCCGCCGAGCGCGACAGCCTGGGAAACGAGCGTGAAAGCCTTCGCCCGTGATTTGCAGGAAATGCAGGAGCTCGTCAGCAATCCGAAATCGAATCTTTTCGCGCGCATCCCGCACGGCGATGGCCAGACGATCCTTCGCGAGGCGCTGGTCCTCGCCGATCACAATTCATATCACCTCGGCCAGTTGGTTTTGCTGCGCAAGCTGCTGAACGCTTGGCCCGCGACGTAAAAGTGAACGGATTTCCAGTCATCATTCTCGACTCAAAGATCAAAAGGGACTCGAAGTGAAAAACAAATCATCCGTCATCGAAGCGAACTCGACAATCGACGAAAAGCGCGAAGCCATTTTTGACGCTTTTCGCCGCTGGGGATATCTCGAAGCCGATCTCGACCCGCTCGACGATTTCAAGCCCCTTCCTGTTCCGGAGTTGGAGCAGCTCTCGGGCGAGACTGCCGACGAAGCGCGAAAAATCTACTGCGGCACCATTGGCGCCGAGTTCATGCACATTCTCGATGGCGACCGCCGACGCTGGATTCAGGAGCGTCTCGAATCTTCCGCGCCCGAACCGGATCGCGCGCGCATTCTCGAACGCATCGTCCGCGCGGAATTGTTCGAACACGTCGTGCAGAGCCGTTATCTTGGCAACAAGCGATTCTCCATCGAAGGCCTCGCCGCTGCGATTCCGCTTCTCGACGAAACTCTCGACGCCGCGGCGGAAAATGGCGCACAGGAACTTCTCCTGGCCATGAGTCATCGCGGCCGCCTGAACGTGATGATTCACATCGTCGGCCGTCCCGCCGAGGATGTTTTCGCGCGCTTTGAGGAAATCGACGCGCGCAGCGAATTGGGCGGCGGCGACGTGAAATATCACATTGGCGCGACCGGCGAGTACACCACTCGCAGCGGCCGCACCGTCGGCATTCATCTCGTTTCCAATCCGAGCCATCTCGAAGCCGTCGACCCCGTGGCAATCGGCCGCGCCCGCGCCAAGCAAACTCGGCGCGGCGAAAACGGGCCCAGGGAAATCCTGCCCGTCGTGATGCACGGAGATGCCGCTTTTGCCGGCCAGGGCATCTGGGCCGAAACGCTGAATCTCCTCATGATCAACGGCTTTTCCGTCGGCGGCAGCGTGCACATCATCATGAACAATCTCATCGGCTTCACCGCCGTGCCGTCCGAATGCCAGTCCTCGCGCTTCGCCTCCGATTTGGTGAAGCGCATGTCCATTCCGATTTTCCACGTGAACGCCGAAGATCCCGACGCCGTAGTTCGCGTCGCGCGCATCGCCATTGACTATCGCTACGCGTTCCAAAGCCCTGTTCTTATCGACTTGATCGGCTTTCGCCGCTATGGCCACAGCGAAATCGACGATCCCACGATCACACAGCCTCTGCGTTACCGCAAAATCCAGGCGCATCCGCCGCTCTGGAAGCTTTATGCCGAAAAGACCGGCGCTGATCCGACGGCCACCGTCGAGGAAGTGCGCCAGGAATTCGAGAAGGCGCAGAAAAACGCCGTGACTCTGGAAAAAATTCCGCGCATGCGCCAGCTCCCGCCCTACTGGCAAAATTACGAGGGCGGCCGTTACAAATCCGATTTCGAAGTCGATACCGGCCTCCCTGCCGATACTCTGCGCGAAATCACCGCGAAGCTCACTACTTATCCAGACACCTTTGCCATCCATCCGAAAGTGAAAAAATTGCTCGAGCAGCGCGCTGCCATGGGCGCGGGAAAATCTGCGGTCGATTACGGGATGGCCGAAGCTCTCGCCTTCGGTTCCCTGCTGGCGCAGGGCACGCCTGTGCGTCTCAGCGGCGAAGACAGCAAGCGCGGCACGTTCAATCAGCGCCACGCCGTGCTCATCGACACGCAAACGGAAAACGAATTCATCCCGCTCGCGAATCTTTCCCCCGATCAGGCGCGTTTTGAGGTTTACAGCACGGCTCTTTCCGAAGCTGGCGTGATGGGATTCGAATACGGATTCAGCCGCGATTATCCGGAGACGCTCGTGCTCTGGGAGGCGCAGTTCGGCGATTTCGCCAATGGCGCGCAGGTCATCATCGATCAATTCATCGCCGCCGGCGAAGACAAATGGAATCTGCTATCCGGTTTGGTCCTTCTTCTCCCCCACGGTTATGAAGGCCAGGGCCCCGAGCATTCCAGCGCTCGCATTGAGCGCTATTTGCAGCTCGCCGCGCGCGACAACATGCAAATCTGCCAGCCTTCCAATGCCGCGCAGTATTTCCACTTGTTGCGGCGCCAGGCGTTGCGCCGCTGGCGAAAGCCGCTCGTCGTTTTCACGCCTAAGAGCATGTTGCGCCATCCGGCGGCTTCCTCGCCAATCGCCGATTTCTCCGAGCCGCGATTCCAGACCGTGCTTCCTGATCGCGAAGTCCAGCACGCCGAGCGCGTGCTTCTCTGCACCGGCAAAATTGGTCACGAGCTCGCCATGGAGCGCAAGCGCCGCCAGGACGCTTCCACTGCAATCGTATTCCTCGAACAAATGTATCCGTTCCCGGAAAAAGATCTCGAGGCCGTCCTCGCGCAATATTCCTCGGCCCACGATTTCGTTTGGGTGCAGGAAGAGCCCGCGAACATGGGCGCGCTCAATTTCATGATGCCGCGTCTCACGCGCATTTTGCGCGGCCGTCCATTGCGGTCCGTGAAGCGCTCAGGCAGTGCCAGCCCCGCCACAGGCTCAGCGAAGGCTCACGAACTCGAACAGAAGACTTTGCTCGCGCTCGCCTTCGGCACGGGCAAATCCTGACCTCAGCTTCGCTCTGCCGGAAAAGGCCGCCGCTGCAGGCGTCTTTCTTATTTATTTTCGGGAAATAATCACGCTGTGCGTTGAAGGCAAAACGTGCAGTTCGTTCGTCGCGAATCCTGCCTTGCGAAACATCTGCTCGTATTGTGCAAACGTATAAACGTCTCCGGCAGCCGTCGTTGCCAGCACGATGACACCGAATGTCGCGGGAACGGGCGGTGAAATGCGGTCTTCATTGGGAATAAATTCAAGTATAACGGCGCGCCCGCCGGGCTTGAGCGCCGCATGCGTCTTGCGCATGAACTTTTCGATCGCCGCCGGATCGAAGTGGTGCAGAAAATTCATCAGTAGGACGAGATCGTAATCCGAACCGAAATCCACTTGAAACCCGTCGCCCGGAATTGCATGAAATCGCGAAGCGACTCCTGCTTTTTCCGCATTTTCCTTGGCCACGTCCAGGACTGCGGACCAATCGACGGCGTAAATCTCCGCGTTCGGATTATGCCGTGCCAGCGTCACGCCAAACATTCCGTGCCCTGCGGCAATATCCAGCACTTTGCACTTCGCCGCGGGATCCACGCCGATCACTTTCGCCACGGTTTCCGCCATCAGCCCCTGCATCGGAGCCATCAACCGCGCGAACTCCACCCATACGGGATGGTCCGGAGCCATCGAGCCTTCCGCGCCCATCACCGTGCCGCCTTTGCGCACGGCATCCGCGAGCTTGCGGAATTCATCCTGTATGAACGGCGACGCCACAAAATTCGCGCACGAGCCAATATACGTATGCGAACGGCGATCCAGAAACGCCGCCGCATCCGGCGCAAGTCCATATCGATCGCCGCTCTTCGTCAAAAAGCCTTGTACAACGAGAAAATCGCACAGAATCCGCACGCCTCGTTCCGACGCTTTGCACCGCGATGCAATCGCCGCCGGGACATCCGCCCCTCCGCCGATAGCCGTGAAAATTTCGAGTTCGATTGCTGCCTTCAGAGCCGCCGTCAGTTGATATCCGTTGAGCGCCTGAAAAATCCGCTCCGGCGTGGGCCGTTGAGTTTGACCGGCATTGCTCATATCTGTCCTCTCAGCAAATCTCGGATTATGGGCCACATCTCAGCCTCGGGCAACGAACGCAATCTCTGAATTCGAATCCTCACGCTTGTCGTTTACCACGATGCGCTCGAATGCGTGTAGCCGCCGAAATACCATCGAACTCCGATCGTGTTGTAGATTCCCAGCGGTTCCTTGTTCGGCCCTGAATCGTAGACGCCCAGGCTTTGCGTAAACGGCGGAAACGATGTAACTCCATGATTCGTGATGCGCAGTTCGAAATGCTTCGGCAAATCGATCGCCACGCCCATGAAACGCTCCCAGGCCAGCGGCGCCATCGAGTACGTATACATCACTTGCGGTATGTTATCGCCGAAAAAGAAATTCGGCTGAAAGAAAAGATACGCGTGCCGCAGCGGCGTCCGCGCAAACGGCTGAATCTCCAGGTAGCCGCCCATGATATAGCGCGCGAACGCCGAGCACGTCGGCTGCGGCTGATTGCAACGGCCCAGGTCTGGCTCGTTGTGCGGCGGCGCAATTTCGAAGTCCGTGTAGCCGCGAATAAATCCCTTGCCGAATAGCAGCCGTCCTTGCGAGCTCTTCTCCGATGATTCATGCGTGCTGATTTGCGCCGGCAGCGGCGCCGGCGTCTGTCCTTGCGTCTGCTTCTGCGCTTGCCCTTGCGATTGGCTCTGGCTTTGCGCCGCCGCGCCGCCGCAAACAAGCATGGCGAGCACGCACAGAGATGCGAGCGAACCGGCGAACCGCCGCGCATCGCCGCTCTTCACTGGAAACGGTTGCATAGACCCCCCCTATGGACGGATTGAATTTTCAGCCGTGTGGATTGATCAATGATCTCGATCAATGATGATGACGAATCTTTGCGTTTCCGGAATCAGCGCAGGCCCACCGACCCGCGAACCGATTCGATCAATTTCGCGGAATCGTAGCCGATTCCGTTCTTGAAAACGAGCTCGGTCTTTTCGATATCTTCGATCTTCGTGGAAGGATCGCCATCAATCACGGCGAGATCCGCATTCTTTCCCGCGGCCAGCGTTCCGATGTGCTCGTCCTCGCCCAAAAACCGCGCTCCGTTTTCCGTATAAATATGAATTGCTTCCTCGAGCGTGAAGCCGGCCTGCACCAGAAGCTCCATCTCGCGCTGATCGCCGAATCCGGCCAAATCGCCGCCATATCCGGTGGGATCTTCGCCCGCCAGCAGCACTCCGCCGGCCTTCACGAAGTCTCGCTCGAATTCCATTTCCTTCTTCAGCAGCACCGGCCACGGAGAATTCACCGTCTCGCCGATTTGTGCGCGCCTCGCAAGATAAGAGATCGCCGCTTCCGGAAGCATCGCATCAATCACGCGCTGTTCCAGCGGTGGCTGGTTCGGCGAAGAGGTCTCGAAAATCACGATGGTCGACGTCACCGCCACGTGATGCGCCACGAGATCGCGTATCGTTTCCTGCATCGACGCGCCCTCGATGTCGATGCCAGCAAGCGTCTGCGCGGTCAGTTGCTGCGACGGGCAAACATCCGGTGTTTTTCCCGGGTCAAACTCCGTATCCACCATCAATCCGTGCTCCAGATCGTCGATCCCCAGCGCGGCGGCTTCCTTGAACCCAATCGAACAAAGATGCCCGGTCACTCTTATGCCGCGTTTATGCGCCTCTTCAATCGCCGCGCCGAGTTCCGCGCGCGTGATATGCATGTACGCTTTGAATGACGTCACTCCCTCGTCGGCCCAGAAATCAACCGTTCTTCGCGCATCCTCGGGGCCCGTGAGCTGGTGCATCTGCGGCGTGAACGCGCCTGCGCCTTCAAGATACGGCCCCGTGACGTAAATATTCGGCCCCGCGAGCTTGCCCTCATCAATCAGCTTCTTCAACTCGAGATCCGTATACGGCTCGATGCTTCCAGTCGTCCGCATTGACGTCACGCCATTCGCCAGGTACAGCCGCGGAAAACTGAATCCCATTTCGTTGTACAGCGCCACACCCGTCGGTCGGCCTGAGGGATAAAACAGATGCTCGTGCATCCCGACGAGACCGGGAATCACCGTCTTGCCTGTGAGGTCGATCACCTGCGCGCCGCTCGGAACCGATGCACTCGACGAGTCGCCGATCGACTGAATTTTCCCATCCGCAATCACGACGGTCTGGTCCGCCCGCGCCGCTGCGCCGGTGCCGTCGATCACTCGCGCGTGCGTCAGCGCCACCACCGGCGCGCTCACTTCCACGAATTCGCGCACGCCCGGCGCCAGTTTGCTCGCATCCTGCGCCGCAAGCGGCATCGCCGCGCTGCACAAAAGAAATCCAGTCATCGCGAAATAAGCGGCCAGTCGTCTCATCGCCTCATCCTTTCCAGGAATCTCCCCCGAAGAGCGGCGTCATTCTGCTCCAACGCCATTCCCTCTGGCAACTGGATTACGTGTGAAAACGCCTCATTTGGCGTTAGAATTCGCCGCAAATCCCGGCTCAACCCCGGTACGTCGGCCCGATTCTTCGGAGGGGGCGCAGTTCTATTGATTGATTAGCTCCCGTAACGCGAGGTGCAAAACACGCCGGCTCGTCGCCGTGCTACGCTAAATGAGCTTCTCTCTGAGCCGCAAATGAAACTGGCGAAATCCACATGGATAATTGTCGCCGCATGGGCTGTATTTGTCGGCGGCTTTGCCGTCCTCTCGCTCTTGATGCCTGCCGGCGATTCCCGGAAAGCCTTCGCCGACATCACCTTGTGCATCGTCCCGCTTTTCGCCAATGCGTGCTTGCTCTGGAACGCCTCTTCGCCGTATCGCCGTCAGAATAATTTCTGGATGCTCCTCGCCTTCGGCTGCACGCTCTGGCTTGCAGGCAGGCTGATTTGGACCTATCAGGATCTCGTCCTTCACACTCCGGCCGGCTCTTCGTCTCCCGTCGACGTCATCTTTTTCCTTCACGTCGTGCCGCTGATGGCTTCCCTGGCTCTCTTGCCTCACGCCGAAAAGATGCGCGAATCCTTGCGCTATGGTTATCTCGACCTCCTCCTTCTCGGTGTTTGGTGGACATTCCTCTATCTGTTCCTCGCGTTCGCCTGGACACAGGACCCAACTCACGTCGCTTTAAACCGCATTCGCGACCTTCAGGTCTATGGGCTCGCAAACCTCGTTTTCCTGTTTGGCGTCGGCATCCTCGCTCTTCGCGCCAAGCCCGGCTGGCGCGCTGTCTACGCGAATCTTTTCGGTGCCTCCGCAATGTACGTCGGCGGCATGTCGCTGACGATCATGCCTACTCTCGAGGGCCGCTTTCACGCCGGCAGCATTCTCAACGTACCCACCATCGCAGCTTTCGTGTGGTTCGGCACCGCAGGTATTCTGGCCCATCGCTCTAATCTCTCGCCGGAAACGTCAGACCAGCCCACTCAGCTTCATGACGCCCAGTGGCCCGCGCGCCTCGCAATTCTCTGCATTCTGACCATGCCTCTCATGGCCGCGTGGAGCGAATTCGCCAGCGACGCGCCTCTGCCCGTGAAGCGTTTTCGCCTGTTTCTCACCCTTCTCACGATTGTCGCTGCAACGGCTTTGCTTTTCTGGCGCCAGCAGTTGGTCGATCGCGAGCGCCTGGGCCTCATGAAGGGTCTGGAAGACTCTGTCGACAATCTGAAGCGCCTGCAAACGCAATTCGTGCAGGCCGAAAAGCTCGCTTCTCTCGGCCAGCTCGCCGCTGGTGCCGCGCATGAAATCAATAATCCTCTCACCGCAATTCTCGGTTATGCCGACTTGATTCAAACCGATCCCATCGCCACCGAGCGTTCCCGCAACCTCGGCGAAAAAATCCGCGAGCAGGCTCGCCGCACAAAAGTTCTCGTGACGAATCTCCTCAGCTTCGCGCGTCAGGTGCCTGCCGAAAAACAGTTGCTCGACATCAAATCCGTCCTCACTAGCGCCATCGAACTTCGCCAGCTCGATCTTCGCGACAAGCACATTCGCATCGAAGTCGAAAATCCATCGGTTCTTCCCGCCGTCCGCGGCGATCCCAATCAGCTTCTTCAGGTTTTCTACAACCTCATCAACAACGCCGTCGATGCCATGGAAACGGTCGGGGGCGGCGTCCTCACTGTCCGCACGCGCAGCGAGCGCGGCAGCGTCGTTCTCGATTTTTCGGACACCGGCCCCGGCCTTCGCGACCCCGAACGCGTTTTCGATCCCTTCTACACCACCAAGCCCGTCGGCAAAGGCACCGGCCTCGGCCTGAGCATCTGTTACGGAATCATTCAGGAACACGGCGGCCAGATTCGCGGCTTCAATCGCGCCGAAGGCGGCTGCACATTTCGCGTCGCCCTTCCCGCCGTCCTCGCGCTTTTCCCGCAAATGGCAGGCAGCGCTCCGGCGCATACTCGCTAATCCCCTCGTTCATGCGCTTGTCGCCGCCCGCCAGAGTCAAGAACAGCTCTGCGTTCTCCGACACTTGCTCGCTACTTCAAATACTGGTCGAACCAATCGAGCCAGTAGCGGAACACATCCGACGTCCGAACAGGATCATGCGGGAAGTGAGCCGCCACGGGAATGGCGATAAATTTCACCGTGACACCATTATCCTTGAGCGCATGGTACAGCGCGTAGGCGTTGGTTATTGGTACGCGTGGGTCGCCGGTGTCGTGCAGGATCAATGTGGGCGCGGTAATGGCCGTCGCATAGGTTATCGGCGACTGTTCCTCATATCCTTTCGCGTTCTCCTGCCTCCACGGCGAGCCGCCGGCCATGAAGCGCCACTTAACGCCGTAATCCGAGAGATTGTAAGCGTCGGCCCTGCTGTTCGAGGCGGCGCCTGACACAGCCGCCTTCCAAATGTGGTAGTGGCCGATCAGCCACGACGTCATATATCCACCATACGACCATCCGGAAACGCCGACGCGCGATTCGTCAATGAAGCCCTGTTTTTCGAGCGCGGCAATTCCGGACATGATGTCGCGACCGGGGCCGTCCACCATATCCTTGGCGATGGCGAGCTGGTATTTACTTCCGAGATTATCGCTGCCGCGATAGTTCGGTTCGAACACCACATAACGGCGTGACGCGATGAGCTGTGCAACGAAGCGAGTGAAGCCCAAGCCGGTTGTTGAAGCATCCGTTGGACCTCCGTGAATAAAGAGAACGAGCGGGTATTTCTTTTCGCGCGAGAAGCTTGGAGGATACACAACGACGCCGTCTTCTGCGAAGCCGTTCGGCCCTTGCCACTCGAACGGTTCGGTACGGCCGAGGTCAAGCGTAGCTATCAAATGATTGAAGTCGGTGAGGCGTTTCGGTTTTGCGTCCGGTGATGCCAGGTAATAGAGTTCAGTCGGCTGGTCCGGCGTGCTACCGGCGAAAGCGATCGATCCATCCTTGCCTACATCCACGACGACCAAGTCATCCGAGCCGAGATTGACCTCGCCGAGATCAACTTTTCTGGCGGCGCCATCGAGCGGCTGAATCCAGATGGCCGTCCGCGTGCCGTCGTTCCCGCTCACCAACAGCGATTTGCCATCGGGCATCCAGATGGCGTGCCGGACATTGCGATCGAGCGCGCGTGTGAGGTCCGTTCCTTCGCCGCCGGTTGAGGAGGCGACAAAAATCTCATTCTCATTGTTGAAGTCCCCATCGCGCGGGAACCAGTATGCGACCTTTGAGCCGTCGGGCGAGAATAGGCCCTTGCTCTCGAAAGAATTCCGTTTCGTGAGTTGGCGGATTCGCTCACTGTCAACGTCCAGGATTTCAAGCACGGTTTTCTCGGAATCGCCGACGTGCGGGTCGGGTTGGCGACTGAAGCAGATCTGTTTGCCATCCGGCGACCAAGAGAGCGACGATACAACATGGTCCTCGTCCTTCGACAGGCTCCAGGCGTTGGAAGTAAGCCGCTTCGCCGTGCCACCGGAGGCAGAAATCATCCACAGGTGTGAAGGAGTAGGCGCGGACGTATCAAGGTAGCTGTTGTCTCCCACTTCAAAGAGGTCGTGATGTTTCTCGATCTCTGCTTTATTTGGCGCTTCGTCCGGCGAGGAGAATGCTACGAACGCCCCGTCCGGACGCCAGGCAAACTGCTGGACACCCAGAGGCGCAGAAGTGATCTGCTGCGCCTCGCCACCATTCATAGGCAGCACGAAGATTTGCGCAGCGGCGTTTTTTCCTTCGCCGGCTTCCGCAAGGAAAGCGAGCCGGTCGCCAGAGGGCGACCATTGTGGCGAGCTCAATCCTTTGCGGACGTTGGTGAGCGGCCGCTGCGCGCCGGTGGCAATGTCCACAAGCACAAGCTGGCTGTCGTGACGGTCCTCGTCCCAATTCACGCGGGTCACGATAATGACGATGGACTTTCCGTCCGGCGAAATCGCCGGGTTGGAGACAGAGACGATTTTTTGAAGGTCGCCCAGCTCGATCTTTCGAGCCTGAGCTCTAGCCCGACCCGGTGCAGCGATGGCAACGAGCGCCGCCAACATTCCGAGAGACGTATATCGCGCGAACAGAGCCGAGCATCCCGTTTTTGAATGCGTGCCCATGAGTTTCGCCTCCGCGTGAGACGCTTTTGTTGCGTGCATCGTACGCTTCACGCGCCCTCGACACAACGAATTCGCCACTCGAGCAGGCCCGACTGAAAGCTCTGCCTTCCCCTCGTCACTTGCTTGCCCTGAGGAACGAAGGGGCACCAACCACGATGCTCCTTTGCCTTTTCTGACCACTGACCACCGACCACTGCCTTCTGTGGTAAATTCACCCGCATGCCCGGCGCCATTGCCATCTCCACCGAAAATCTCACGCGCCGTTTCGGCGAGCTTGTCGCCGTGGATCAAGTGAATCTCCGCGTGGATGGCGGTCAATTTTTCGGCTTCCTCGGCCCCAACGGCGCCGGCAAATCCACGATGATCAAAATGCTCACCGGTCTTCTCGCGCCATCCTCCGGCTCGATTCGCGTTCTGAATCTGGACTTGGAGCAAAACCCAGTCGAAGTGAAGCAGCAAATCGGCGTGGTCCCCGAAGGCCTCGCGCTCTACGGCCGCCTCACTGGCTCGGAATTTCTGAATTTCGCCGGTCGCATGTACGGCCTCGATCGCGCCACGGCTGCGCAACGCGCCAGGGAATTGCTCGATTTCATGCAGCTCGCCGATCGTCCGAAAACGCTCATCACCGATTATTCCCACGGCATGCAGAAGAAACTCGCCATGGCCGCCGCCGTGATCCACGGCCCGAAGATTCTTTTTCTCGATGAGCCATTCGAAGGCGTCGACGCCATTGCCGCCGGCACTTTGAAAGCCATGCTCCAGCGCATGATTTCGCGCGGTGCCACGATTTTCCTCACTTCGCACGTCCTCGAAATCGTCGAGCGCCTCTGCAGCCATCTCGCCATCATTCATCAGGGCAAATTGGTCGCGCAGGGTTCTCTCGAGGAGTTGCGCGCCGGAGTCGAAGCGCGCCAGGGCACATCGCTCGCCTCCGCCGATGGCAAACTCACGCTCGAGCAGATTTTCCTCGACATCGTCGGCGGCAGCCGCCAGACCGATCAGGAGCTGACGTGGCTGGGCTAATCGCAGTCCCCGGAATTCGCGAACAGATTCGCCTTGTCGCTTATCTCCGTTGGCGTCTCTTCGCCAACTCGCTCCGCACAATCAAGGGTCGCCTGCAAGCCGTCTCCATGATTCTTGTCACGCTCATGATGAGCGGCGTCGTCTTCGGCGGCGGCATCCTGATGGGCCTCGGCTCATGGGCGCTCGTCGCGCGCGGTCAATGGCAATGGCTCGAAGCGCTTTTGTGGATTGTTTTTCTCTTCTGGCAGCTTTATCCGATTTTCGCCGCGTCCGTCGGCGTTCAATTCGACTTCGCAAATTTGCTTCGCTTCCCTCTGCGATTCGGCAGCTTCTTCGCGTTGAGCGTCATCTATGGCCTCTTCGACCCCGGCGCGGTCGCCGCTCTTTTCTGGCTGTTTTGTATGTGGATCGGACTCGGAGTCGCGCGGCCGGAGCTGTTGCCCTGGGCGTTTCTCGTCCTCATCGCCTTTGCCGCGATGAATCTCCTCCTCGGCCGCATGCTTTTGGTGTGGACGGAAAAATGGTTGGCTCGCCGTCGCACACGCGAAATTCTCGGCTTCGTTTTCGTCCTCGTAATATTGTCGTTTCAGTTTCTCGGCCCAACCATCCAGCACTTCCAGAACCGTCACACTCATATCCAGGAAAGCTGGGTCCTCATGCTGCTGCCTGTCGCGCATGTCCTTCCGCCCGGCGTCGCCGCTCGTTCTCTCGACCATGCTTTCTCGGAAAATATGGTTCCTGCATCCGCGTCACTCCTGTTTCTCTTGTTTTACGCCGCCGCATTTTTCTGGCTTCTGCGCACGCGCCTCGTCGCGCAATTTCGCGGCGAAAATCTGGGCGACGCTCCAAAGCCAGTCCGTCCCGCCGCGCGAGTCGCCGCGCTTCCCGCATCCGTTGCAGCGAAGCCAAAAACTTCCCCCGCGTCCTGGGACATTCCCTTCGTTTCCCGCGCCAGTAGCGCCATATTTGAAAAAGAAATTCGCTACGCCTTCCGTAGCGGCCCGATGCTGATCAACATGTTCATTCCCATCGTCATCGTGATTTTTTTCGGCATCACGTTTCAGCAACAAGGCAAAACCGATTTCATCAGGCACGTCCCCGACATGGTTTTCCCCATCGCGATCGCTTACACATTCCTGATCCAAATGAATTTCGTCTTCAACAGCTTCGCCTATGAAGGCGCCGGAGTTCAATTTCTCCTGCTCGCGCCCGTGCGCTTCCGCGAAGTGATGGTGGGAAAAAATCTGTTTCAGGCTGTGGTCGCTTGCTTTCAGGCGCTGATCGTGTGGATCGCCGTGGCGTGGATGTTCGCTCCGCCGCCGCTCCTGATCGTTGCCGCCACTCTCGCCGCGCTCGCCTATGGCACGCTGGCCAACTTCGCCGTCGGAAATATCCTGTCCGTTTGCTTCCCGCGCAAACTCGAATTCGGTGCATTTCGCCAGAAAAAACTTGCCGGCGTCACCATGGCCGTCGGCCTCTTGGCGCAAGCCGTCCTGATCGGCCTCGGCGCCGCAATCTTTATGCTCGCGCGCATCTTCAATCATCTCGATTACGCGCTGCCGCTCTTCCTCGTTCTCGTAATCGCCGCCGCCGCAGGCTATTGGATTAGCCTGAAGCAAATCGACCGCCTCGCTTCATCTCATCGCGAAGCTCTCACCGCCGAACTCTGCCGCCAGGAATAATTGCCAACTGCGCGTCTTCAGAACGTTTGCTCGGGGCCTTGTAATTTTTGGCCCGTAATCTCGCACAAAGGCTTGGTCGTTGACCGGTGATAGGCTAGGATAGGGTCATGGATATCCGAGACTTTAAAGTTTTCCTCGAACCTGATTCTGAATATGGCGGCTACGTCGCCGTTTGCCCTTCGATCCAGGGATGCTACTCACAAGGTAAAACAGTTGATGAGGCGCTCGCCAATATTCGTGAAGCGATCGAGCTCTGCCTTGAAGAAATGGAAAACCGCGGCGAAGAAGTTCCTAATCCGAACAATGTGCTTATCGGCAGCGTCGTCATCGCCAAGTGAATTCGATTCCTTTATAGCTCCGACGAAAACTCCTCAACTGTAAGCAGCGAGTCACGCAGTATCCGTTTCAGCGTGCCAAAAGCAACCTCATCGTGCAATGGAACAGTCACAGGCAGCCTTCGCGGATTCGTTTCATTTCTCATACGGACGTGACTGCCCTTTTGGCGTACCGCAACGTATCCAAAGCGTTCCAGTACGCGAATCACTTCTGCGCCAGAAACCACCGGCAGCTTCACTTGTCAACCTCGCCTGTGTAGCTGTCTCCTTCAGGATGCTCTTGTTTCAGCGATCTAAGCACCGGCGACCCCATCCTGCTGCCAGAGCGGGCTTCTTCTGCTTCTAGCTTTAATATGCCCCTGCCTGCGTAAACGCGCAGAAGCTTTCCATCCTCTGGGCCGTAGCGCTCGTCATATTCTCCACGGAACATCTCTCGACTCAATGGCTTTTGCGCAACGGGATTCTCATATACGATCACGCGAAGTTGCCGCAACGACGGATCGCGCTCTGTGCCAACAGCATCCTGCGCGATCTGCCAAACTTGTTCGACGGAAATTTTCGAATCTGAGTCTCGGATGTATTCGCCTTCCGTTTTTCGATTTCAGATCTTCCTTCTCACTTAGCCACTGCCCTTTTCTCCGCCAGAATTTCTTTCAGTCGGTCAATCGGCAGCGCTTCGATCACGTGTCCATCGCGTCCCGTGACCGTCGTCGCGCGCAGCAGCGAATTATCAATCGCTTCTTCCGTCGCTTCGCCGGCGGCTTCGAACAGCGGCGATAGCGCTTCCTCCGAAAGACTCGCCGCCGCATTTCCCTGCGCATCGCCGGGAATTTTCGCCGTCGTCGAAAACGCGACCACAAAATCTCCGCTTCCGTTGCTGCCCGAAGATCCCGCGCGCGCCAGCCCAAACGTCGCCCGCTTCGCCAGCCGCATCAACTGCCGCGCATCAAGCGGCGCGTCCGTCGCCACCACCATCATGCATGACCCATCCGCCGAATTTCGCTTTTCGCCGCGCGCCGCCATGCGCCGCGGAGGCTGCAGCTCTCGATACACAGGCACGCCTGCAATCGTCAAATTCCCGCCGAAATTCGTCTGCACCAGCACGCCCACCGTGTACCCTCTCGCATTCGCATTCACCTTCCGCGAACTCGTCCCGATTCCGCCTTTCCACCCAAACGCCACCGTGCCCGTTCCCGCGCCGACCGTCCCCTCTTCCACCGCTCCGCTGCGCGCCGACTCCAGCGCCTTCACGACATCCGCCGCCTTCACGTGCCGCCCGCGAATATCGTTCAGCCATCCGTCGTTCGTCTCGCCCACCACCGGATTGATTGATCTCACTTCTTCATTTCCCGGCAGCGCCAGCATCCAATCCGTCATCGCCGCGGCCGCATCCCACACGCTCAGCGTATTCGTCAGCAAAATCGGCGTCTCGATCTGCCCCAGCTCGTTCACCTGCGTCGATCCCACCAGCTTCCCGAACGCGTTGAACACGTACACCGCTCCCGCCACTTTTTGCTGAAACATATTTCCCGCGTGCGGCAAAATCGCCGTCACTCCCGTGCGTACATCATCTCCCTGAATGATCGTCGTCTGCCCCACCTCCACTCCCGCCACATCCGTAATCGCATCGAGCGGCCCCGGCTCATACACGCCAATTCGTATCCCCAAATCCCTCGCCCGCGGCTTCGTGTTCATCGCACTGCTCTCCTGTGCTTGTGCCAACGCAATTCCAGCCATCAGCGCCACCGTGCAACCGAGAATCACTATCTTCACCGCTCTCATCATTTGCCTCTCCCGCGCCCGATTCTAATCCGTTCTGCTCGTCAGTGCTTCGGTTTCAATTTTCTTGATCGTGACACAGCGATTCAAAATTCAGACTGATCTACGAGCTTTACTTCTAATCTGTTGCGGGACTGCTCCTGCTGCGCTACATTTCCCGCTTCGCGCATCCGCCGCCGTCGCGAATGCGCGAAGGTTCAGAACGCAGAAAAACTCGCAGCAAATGCCAACGCACTCGAGGGGAAAACAATCCGCCATGATCAAGCGACTCTCATTTTTATTTTTCGCAGCAGTGCTCGCCTGCATCACTCCATCCGCATTCGCACAATCCGACTCCGGCAAAGTTCCCGGCTCGCTCGGCGATGATCTTCGCCAATTCGTCGAGACGCCCGCCATTCCCGGCTATGAATCTGCGCTCGCCGCGGAAATCCGCGACCGCGTGAAATCTTTTTCACCGCAAACAGATAACCTCGATGACGTCATCGTCACCATCGGCAGCGGCAGCCCCAAGCGCCTCATCGTTGCGCCTATGGACGAGCCCGGCTACGTTGTCGGCAACATCACCGACGACGGCTACATCCAGCTTCAGCGCCTCCCGCAGTTCGGCGATCTTCCGCTCTTCAACGAACTCTATTCTGCGCAGCCCGTCGAAATTCAATCTGCCTCTGGGAAATGGATTCCCGGCGTCGTTGCCGGCCTTTCCATTCACTTGCTCCCCGGACGTCTTTATCCGCCCGATCCTTCCGACATCGAAAATATGTACGTCGACGTTGGCGCCGCTTCTGCTGCGGAAGTGAAGCATCTGGGTGCGGATCTCTTGAGCCCCGTGGTCATGGATCGCACGCTCTTTTCTCTTGGCAAGAATTTCTACGCCGCTCCGGCCGTCGGCGACCGCTTCGGCGACGTCGCTCTCGTCGATCTGCTGCGCCACATCGATCCATCGAAAGTGAGCGGCACGCTGGTTGTCGCTTTTGCCGCTCAGCAATGGGCTGGCGCGCGCGGCCTCGAGCGTCTCCTCGACGAAGAAAACCCGGACGAACTCATCTACGTTGGCCGACTCATCGCTGCGCCGCCGAATCCCGCCGAACCAACCTTGCATCGCGGCCCGCGCCTTCCGATGGGCAGCGGCGTTCTGGTCGGTTCGGAGGATGGGAGCGGAAATTTTTCCGGCTTCGCTCAGGACCTCAAATCTCTCGCCGACTCCAATCAAATTCCCTTCGCCATGGATTTCTCCGGCCCGATGATGCCGCCGAGCTATCTTGCGCCGCCGAAAACTCCCGATAAAACTGTGCACCTCGCGATTGCCACCGCCTGGCCTGACACGCCTGCAGAAATCATCAGCGCCAAAGATCTCGCGAATCTGTCGGACCTGCTGCAGATCTACGCGCAAGGATCGTTGGCCCAGGTTCGGCCGTTCATAACACTTCCAGAGATAGTTGATCATCCTCTTGCTAATCTCGGAACGCCGCCAACGAACGAGCAAATTCTCCGCAGCCTCGTCGAAACGTACGCCGTCAGCGAGCATGAAGCGCGCATGCGCGACGCGGTGAAGAGCCTGCTCCCGAAGTGGGCGCATCCAGAAACCGACGACGCCGGAAATTTGATTCTCCAGATCGGCAGTACTCCGGCCAGCTCGCATGTTCCCAGCATCATGTTCGTCGCGCACCTCGACGAAATCGGCTACGTCGTCCAGGAAATTCTGCCCGATGGAAAACTCGCCGTGAGCGGCGGAGGCGGACAGGCCGATTATTTCATCGGCCATGCCGCTCTGGTTCACACAGCGAATGGCCGCGACATTCCTGCCGTGATGGAGTTGCCCGAAGGCTGGGACGAGCCCGGCTTCAAATGGCCGCGTGGCCGTGGCTTGATGTCTCGCGTCGACGTTGGCGCGCGCTCGCCAGACGAAGTCGCGCAAATGGGCATCGCCGTCGGCGACTACATCACCATTCCGAAGAAATATCGCCATCTTGCCGGCACGCGCGCCAATGCGCGCAGCTTCGACGATCGCGTGGGCGACACTGCGTTGGTCTCCGCCGTCTGGGCGCTCGGCCCGAATCTGAAGGATCGCAACGTCACCTTCGTCTGGTCCACGGGCGAGGAGCTCGGACTCGTCGGCGCCGGCAAACTCGCCGCGCGGCTCGGCGCCGAAGGCAAAGCGCCAGACTACGTTTTCGCCATCGACACTTTCGTCAGCTCCGATTCGCCGCTTGAATCCAAGCGTTTCGGAGACACCCAAATCGGCGACGGTTTTGTCGTCCGCGCCGTGGACAATTCCAATATCATTCCGCGCAAGCTCGTCGAAAAAGTTGTCTCCATCGCGCGCGCCAATCATATTCCCGTGCAATACGGCATCACCGGCGGCGGCAACGACGGTTCTGCGTTTTTGCGCTATGGCTCGATTGACGTCGCGCTCGGCTGGCCTTTGCGCTATTCGCATTCGCCCGGCGAAGTCATCGATCTGCGCGACCTCGATGCGCTCTCTCACATCGTCGTCGCGCTCTCGCGCAATTGGTAGGAGTCTTTCATGCAGAATCGTGACTTCAGCCTTCGCGCGCTCTATGCCGCACTCGATGCGCAGCGCCAGGCGCGCGGAATTTCCTGGGCGCAGGCCACGCGCGAAATGAATGGCCCGGCGAAGCACGGCTTCGCATCCTCGCGTAACCGTGCTTCTCACGCGCTTAGCCCATCCACGGTGACTGGCACGCGCACACGATTGGTTGCCGAAGCGGATGGTGTCTTGCAGATGCTTCGCTGGCTCGACCGCACGCCCGAAAGCTTCGTCCCGCGTCATGCCGCCGCAAACACTGCTGGTGCGCGCTTGCCTGCTGTCCCTCCCGGTCATATTTTGCGCTTCGATACGAGAAGGATTCACGCCGCGCTCGACATGCAACGTGCGGAACGTGAAATGACTTGGTCGCAGGTCGCAAACGAGATTGGTGTTTCTGCCTCCACTCTTACGCATCTCGCCAAGGGCGGCCGCACCGGCTTCCCTCAAGTGATGCGCGTCGTTCGCTGGCTCTCCCGCCCCGCCGCAGATTTCACTCATGCCTCTCCTCATTGATTTCCTCTTAGCTGGAATTCACGATCAATAATCTTTGGCGTGATGCAAAGCGGCGAGGCACACTTTTACTTTCCTCCTTCGCCTGCGATAATCGCTCATGCCCATCAAGACCATCATCGAGCCGTTCCGCATCAAGTCCGTCGAGCCGATTCGCCGCACCACGCGCCGCGAACGCCAAAAACTTCTTGTCGCCGCCGGATACAATCTTTTTCTCGTTGCCTCCGACGACATTCTGATCGACCTGCTCACCGACTCCGGCACGAACGCGATGTCCACCGAGCAATGGGCGGCGATGATGCGCGGCGACGAATCCTACGCTGGCTCGCCGAGCTTCCAGCGCTTCCGCAAATCCATTCAGGCGATCATGGGATTCAAGCATGTGATTCCCACGCATCAGGGGCGCGCCGCGGAGCGAATTCTTTTTGGTGTGATGTGCAAAAAGGGCGACGTGGTTCCCAACAACACGCACTTCGATACCACGCGCGCGAATTGCGAATTCGTCGGCGCCGAAGCGCTGGACATTCCCATCGCCGAAGCGCGGCAGCCGCAGACGCGCCATCCCTTCAAAGGCAATATGGACACGGCGAAACTCGCCGCGGTGATCGAGCGCGTGGGCGCGAAGCGCGTGCCGCTCGTCATGCTCACGGTGACGAACAATTCCGGCGGCGGCCAGCCGGTTTCGCTCGAAAACATCAAGGCGGTGAAAAAAATCTGCGCGCGCCACAAAATCCCTCTCTATATCGACGCGTGCCGCTTCGCCGAAAACGCCTATTTCATCAAGCTGCGCGAGCCGGGCTACTCGAAAAAATCGCCGCGCGAAATCGCGCAGGAGATGTTCCGCTACGCCGACGGCTGCACGATGTCTGCGAAAAAAGACGGCCTCGCGAATATCGGCGGATTTTTGTGCACCAACAATGACCTGATCGCGCAGCAAGAAAAAGATTTGCTGATTCTGACGGAAGGTTTTCCCACGTACGGCGGACTTGCGGGCCGCGACCTCGACGCCATCGCCGTGGGATTGAACGAAGCGCTGGACGAAGATTATTTGAATTACCGCATCGTATCGACGGCTTATCTCGGCGATCACATTTCCGCCGGAGGCGTTCCGATCGTGCAGCCGCCGGGCGGCCATGCGATTTATATCGATGCGCGGGAATTTTTGCCGCACATTCCGCCGACGCAATTTCCCGGCGTGGCGCTGGCGGCGGAACTTTATGTCGAAGGAGGGATCCGTTCTGTCGAAATCGGAACGCTGATGTTCGGCAAGCGCGACGACAAAGGCGTCGAGCATCCCGGGCCGATGGACCTGCTGCGGCTGGCGATTCCGCGGCGCGTCTACACGCAATCGCACATCGACTATGTGGTCGAAGTGATTCTGGAAGTCTGGCGGCGGCGCAAGGGAATTCGCGGGCTCGAACTGACCTATCAGGCGCCTTTCCTGCGGCATTTCACGGCGCGATTCCGGACGGCGCCGCAGCACAAAGCAAAATCGTAATCCCCTGTTCGCAGCGCGGTTCCTGCTGAAATTTTTTCGGCGCGCGGAGCGCTGATTTTCGCGCGACGCGGCGCTTGCGGAGTTGCCGCGCGGGCAACTTGCATTTGCTATAATGCCGCGTTCATGCCGGAGCCGAAATTCAAGCCGCCGCGCTACTTCGCCATCGAAGGCCCGATCCGAGTGGGCAAATCCACGCTGGCGAAAATCCTCGCGGAACGATTGCACGCGCGGCGCGTCTTCGATTGCGAAGACAATCCTTTTCTCAGCGCTTTTTACGATGAAAAACCCGGCGCGGCGTTTGCCGCACAGATGCATTTTCTGATGGAGCGGCATCAGCGGCTGATGGAAATCGACCGCGAAAAAAAGCTCGGGCCGGTGGTGAGCGATTTTCTCTTCGAGAAAGACAAGATTTTCGCCTACATCAATCTCGACAATGAAGAGCTGAAACTTTACGAACGCTATTACGAGATGCTGGCGACATCGGCGCCCGTTCCGGATCTGGTGATTTACTTGCAGGCGAAGCCGGAAGTGCTGCGGCAGCGAATCACGAAAAAAGGCGCGCGCGAGGAATCGCATATTTCGGCGGAGTATCTGCAGACCGTCGCGCAGGCCTATGAGCACTTCTTTTTTCACTACACCGGCGCGAATCTGCTGGTGGTGGATACCTCCGACATTGATTTTGTGGAGCGCAATGCGGATTTGCAGGAACTGCTGCGGCGTCTGCGGCAGCCGGTGAAAGGCACGCAGTATTTCCTCCCCCTCGGACCCGAGTGAAACAACGGGACGCCGGATTTTTTTGCAGCGTGACGGCGCGCGCGGCATAAGAGCGTTCTCCCCAAAAAATGCGCTATGTCTGTCGATTAGAAATGACCTCCGATCTTTGTTTTGAACGAGTTGCGCCCATTTCTAATTTTTCATAGGTCTGTCGATTAGAACTGCGCGGCGCGACGCTGGAGGCCAGAAACTCGCGAGAGAGCGGGGCTGAGTTTTGGGATTTGCGACCGGCAGTGGAGTTGGGACGGAGCGATGGAGCGGGAGTCGGTTTCGTGGCTGTGACCCGGGAGGGATCGGAAACCATTTGCATGGGCGAGCGGCGCGCGGCCCGGCGCGGGGCTGTGGATGTGGAAGAGTGGGCGGACTTCGCGGGTGGTTTGGTGATGGAGACGACGTGATGCGTGGTGGGCGGCTCGGTCCACTGGCCGCGTTCATTGAGGCAGGCGAGGGTGCGGACGGCGCGGAGAACCGCGAAGGCCGTGGGCGTCGCAATGAAACTGACCTCTTCGAGGACTTTTTCGACCACCCCGCGGAGGTTTTCGCGGCGGCGGACATCGAGTCCGGTGGCGCGAGCGTGGCGGTAGATGACGGATTCGCCGTGCAAACCGTAAGATTCCTCAATCCAGGAGGCTCGGTTCCAGTCGATGAAATCGTCTTCGATGGCCTGGCGCTGGGGATGATTGCAAATCTGGCATTTGCGGCTGTGGCGTCCATTGCGTTCATGGCCGGCGGTGCGGCGGGAACGGCGATTTGATTTGCTGGCTTTGCGCGAGGACGCAGCGGCGGAGGGTTCGGCGAGGGGCGAGCCGTCCTGGGCGAGAAGGTCGTTTATTTTGGCGGAAAGGACAGAGGCGTAGCGTTCATTGGCGGACTGAGGCGCCATGTGGTTTCTCCTTTGAGATTTATTTGATTAGAGTTCTACGGATTTTCTGAGGCGGAAGGGTCGGTGGCCTGACGTTGCCCTTGGCCGGTACTGCAAGCCACAATGTTGAGGTATGTATACCAGAGTATAAACAGATTGTCAAGAGAAAAAAAGAGAGGTGGCGAGCAGATTTCCCGACGCGATTGGAGTAGAGGGGTTCGGGCACGCGGACGCTAGTGAAATTCCAAACGGCCCCTCTTCGCTTGAGTGGCGGGGCGAAACCAACCTTCGCTGCTGAGCCGTCGCCATGCCAGTTGGATATGCTCCTTGGAGAGAATCGCGCGCTTTCTCGGGTTCCAGTTGTGAACAGCTACAATTGCGTCATCAGCAGTGTAAACTCCTAATTCGCGGGTCCCGACCCAATGGACGGTCGCCAGTAACTCCATTCCGTATGGAGTCTCGAAACCTTCAATCAAGCGAGCTACGCGACCGATGTGGTCACTTAATTGTTTGTCGTTGTTTGTATGAATAAAGTTTTCAGCTTCGGCTAGTGCTCCCCGCATGACGGCGATCTCTGAATCTCCCGAAAAATCTCCGACTCCAGTAATGTAATGCCCATCCATAGCCTTAAGGACGTGCCTTAGTTTGTCGGAATAGGGGCCGTAATTATGTTTAACGAAGTCGAGCTGCAGAGGCTGTCCAGCTTCCTCGAGGAAATAAGCGAGTTTTTGAATCTCAATCTTGCTTAGTGTGTATTCCATTTCGAGGTAGACCGAAATTACTTTAACAATCGCCGCTCGAACCGCAGTCATTCTTGGTTTCTCGGTTCGGTTCACCATTTCTTGGGGAGGCGGGGCACCTTTCGGCTCAAACAAATCTACATGAACTTGGTCATGGCCCTCGAAGGCACCGAAAACTAGGCGCTTCACATCGTTCCAATCTAATCCGCCATTCCCGCAGCCTAGTGGTGGCAGTGCAATGCTCTTGATGCCTAGGCGATCCACTTGCGAAA
Organism: Candidatus Acidiferrales bacterium; assembly: GCA_030037355.1. Classification (GTDB taxonomy): domain Bacteria; phylum Acidobacteriota; class Terriglobia; order Acidiferrales; family UBA7541; genus DAHUXN01. The sequence goes on from JASHRL010000404.1 coordinate 27,496, forward strand.
CCAGATCGCGGAGTCCTTTTTCAATATATTCGATTCTGGAGTCTCCCCGCCAATGCACCTTGGTTGGAAAATTGATGATGTATCGAGGCCTCTCCCATTCGCCAAGATCGTGGATAAACATTCTGCCGGGCTTGATTTCTTTGCGTTTGCAGGCCTCTTGGTACTCTTTAAAGTTCCTCGGCCATCGCTGCTTAAATTGCAGGGCGATCCCTTTGCCCATCACGCCGACACAATTGACCGTGTTTATGATTGCCTCTGATTTTTCTTTCAAGAGATCGCCACTCTTGATTTGAATGGTCATTCCAAGCGCTCCATCATTAATAGTACCAAGCTTTCTTCACTTCCACCGGGATGTTAATGTCCGCTTCATCAAGAATTTCCTTAACCTCGGCAGCCTTCGCGTTACTGTAGACGCCCACACAATCCATTAGATCCAGCGGAATTGCCTTATGCACCAAGAACTCCGCCTGGCGCGTCTCCATCCGGCGAATGCGCTTGGGATTATTGGGATCGTTGAACCAGAACTGACAGTAGCCATCGAGCCGGGGTGCTTCGTGGAACAAGCCCCAATCAATCTTGTCAAGATCTCTCAAATTGCTGTAGCAATTAGCATAGTCGAGAGTCGCGTTGCAATCGTAAAACACAAAATCTAGCCCCTTCTCCACAACCGCCTCGACCGTGGTCGCAAGGTGCACTATATCTGTTTGGCGATATTCGCAGCCATTGACTCGTCCCTCATTGATCGCCATCAACATTGGAGATCGTGGCGCAAAATAAAACGGAACGTAGTCGTGGATCACTCCACCCGGCGGCCTCGCGACAATTTTTGCAGCGCGCTTACCTTGTGCACCTTGATAGGCGATATTTCCATATTTCATCTTTTTCTTCTGCAACACCGTGTTCGCATATAGCCTCTTTGCCTCAGCAATACTCGCCAGATTGCAAATGGCCGTGATGTGAAATATGCGAAGCGGTTTCCGAATCGGCACTCGAACTCTCGAATAACTTCTGCGTTATATTTCTCGATCATACGGATTTCGTTGCGCTTGGACAAATGCTTGAAAAACGAAGAGTCTTCTTTCTTCGCTTTATATTCGCCATCGGCTATTTCCACTGTATACTAGCGCGCGAGGCGCCCGCAAGTGATTTCGGGGATAGGATACAGCAGCGCGCGAAACCGGCCCTCCCATAGATTGTGGGGGCGCTCGTGAGCATACGCGCGATGGGCGGGAGGCATGTCGGCGTGCGGAGCACGTTGGCGGCTGCGATTTTGCAGTGATAGAATCGCCGGGAATATGCCGGAGTTTAACCCCGACGCGCCGGTTCCCGATACCAACTTCACGGACAAGAATGCTGTGGACAGGTACTTGGAGTGTGGGCGCTTCAGACGGTGTGCCAATCTTAGAGCAGCACCGGCGCATTTGCCGAACGCTATTGTCTATATTCCGATGTGCACGAAATCACGCTTCAACAAAACAGATACTGCGGCGTACATACCAATGCCATCACCGAACCAGCCATTGAACCCAGTTACGCTGGCCAGTTTATGTTATTGGTCTCGGTCGATTTCATGCCCACGCAACTGCCGAGAATACAGAAATGCAACAGTAGCAAAAGTCTGGAGGCAAACGCGTAGATTTTCTGGCTGGATTTTCGGGCACGTTGTCAAGCCATCGGAAATTTGGTGGGCTGCCTTTTGGGCGTGGGTTATGGGAAAGTAAGAGCGTCCGTTTGTTGAACAGAGTAGGTTTCCGATGCGTCTACCATTTAGCAGGTTAACGGAATTTCTAGCAGCATATGGAGCACTTCTTTCCAGCGTGGGTTTTGGATGGACTCTCTATAGAGACTTGCTTGACCGCGCTAAGTTGCAGGTCTCTGCAAGTATTCGGAGGATTGGACGAGGTGCGGACGGCAAGTTTTTCGCTTGTAAGCCAGACCTACCAATTGAGGGAGCAAGCGAGCAGCTTTTCGTCGTCATGGATGTTGTAAATGTTGGTCGACGGCCAGTTCTGTGGCAAGGGTGGGGTGGTAAGTATCACAAATCTGAAGATGGTAAGACTGCGTTTCTTATAGTTGGGCGCGATCTGCCCAAAATGCTGCAAGAGGGCGAAACACATAGCGAGTTCACCATCTTAGAAGCCGACTTGAGGCCAGCGCACGACAACGTAAGAAGCCTGTTTGTGTGGGACCCGTCCGGCAAGCACTGGAAATTAACGCGAAATGCCCTCAAGAAACTAAAACAGGAAGCCCGTAGATTTGGAGCTTGAGCATAGCTCGCCAATTTGATTTGGGCTTCTAACACGTCTTCTCGACTATCGCCCAAAGAATTTCACGATTCTTCAAATGCGGTCTGCTCCGCCCGGCCCGCAATTCCTTCAATGCGCTGCGCGACATTCCGCTTAATTCAACGAGCTTAATTAACGGGATTCTCTTCAACGCGGGCCGTATCTTTGTTTCCCACTCATCCCGTTTCGGATCGACATATTCCGCGTAAATATCCGTTTCTGAGTGAACCAATCCAGCTTCTACGTCCTCGATGAGATTTGATTCTTTTCCAATGTATTTGATTTGATCGACGCAAACATGCCGTCGCTGCAATAAGCCAATGGTTTGTTTTCTGGACGCTTTCCCGTCCGCATCCGCGTTCTTTGTTTCAGGATGAAATTCATATTCAGTCAGCACATCCCCATAGGTTTTGACCCGCGCAGTGTGCCGGTCGCCATGATAGCCGTTTGTCGTAATCAAATACTGTTTTCCTGAATACCGGTCGATCCACTTCATTTTCAGCCATCGTCCTGAATCGGAATCATAAGAAGCGATTAGGTGAAATTTCTCAGGATCGCAGCCGATTGGATGGCCGAAACAGTTGACGTGGCAGGATAGAAGGAAATTGAATGGTTTAATTTGATCTTTGTATGCTTTCCCTTCATTGAATCTTGCGAAAGGCCGTAGAACTGCGGGACTGCTAACGGTAATGCGCCCGATTGCTGGAAGGCTTTCAAATCCGAGCTTCTTTACATGCAAACCGAGCGTTTTACGAATGATGTTCAGCCACACTTGCGCAATCCACTTGCGGTCTTCTTTCTCGGGATCACTGGGATTGAGAAGATGGCCGAGTCCATGTTCTGACCACCTGTCCTTTTGATTGGTCATCCCTTTCTGAAGAAGAACTGGTTTCCCCTCACTATCGAGTAGAAAAGGATCGTATCGTTTCGCAGAAATCGCAACACAGTAAAGCTGCCTCTGTTTGCGCGTTACGGGGTCATAGTTATCTTCCTCGATTTTCAGGATCGATCCCGACACAGCATCTTTTTCGTATGGATTCAAGGCGGCAAACCTTTTCTTAATTTTGTCCACCTGATCCCAAGATAATGCTTTCACCGCTTCCCGATTATCACTTGTGCGCAATGGGCCGCCGACACAAGGAATCATGCCGCCCTGCTCAGTCGCGACGATGGCCATCGAATCTGTATCTTCCATAACGTATGTACCGCCCAAATCCGCAACCGAATACTCCAACAATGCCAGCATCAGGCGGGCAGCCCCGGTAATCAGAGAAGCGAGCGGCGGAAAACAGTATTCGCCCGGCACTTCAGGATGCGTTGCATTGCAAACAAATGATTCCTCATCGATGCCGTAACATAGGGTTTTTACCTTTGCGTCTGATTCTTGCCGAATCATCTCGGCATAGATTCCGTAGCTGGCGGCATTTGCGAGCACTTTCAAAGCTAGATTGAGTCGCTCTTTTTCTATTTCTGAAAGATCTGTCCGCCCTTTAAGCCGATTTCGTTGCTCAATGACCACCTTGAAGAAATCCTGACTTCGAGGATCGACTTTCACAGCGCCGCGCAGCTTAACGGGTTTGAGATTCGGTAGAATTCCGTGCGCCTCAATCCGAAACGCATCTACTATTTTGGGAATCTTGCCAGTGTGAAGGACAGAAGCAATTACGTCCGGCAATGAGAACCAGAGCGCATTCGTGTGATCGTCATTCTTGGAGTAAAGATGATTTATTCCCACCTGCCAGTCGCGGCTCGCCACGTTGTAGCGGCTGCGACAGGGTAAGATGTCCCCATTAGGAATGACTTTGACAAATGCGGGCATGTGTTCCCACGTCTCAGGCCTAAACAGATCGGCGGGCTTTAGTTGTTCAAGAAACCGAATGATTTTGCTTTCACAGTGCTCAACAATCCTGATCTCGCGTGCAATCACAAATCGCCACAGCTTCATTAAGCTGTTCACTGTGGGATACATCGAAAGAAAATCGGTATAAACAATCGGCATGGAGGCTTTGCGGATATGTGCGCTAGTTCGCCCGCCGAAAAACGCGGACTGCGCATAACCGAGATACCTTTTGGGAAAATCGGGCTGACGTTTCAGTATCGGTTCAATTCCCATGTCGCGCAGATATGCTTTGCCGATTGAGGCGGGCGAATATGCTTTTGTGACTTGAAGGGACAGATCATGCCTGTCGTATTCTTCAAGCAGCTTGAACACCAACTCTGCTGTCGCGAGAACGTCGCGACGGTTATAGTCGATGTATTCTTCTGTAACTTCGCCGTGTCGCGCTATTGGTTGCTTTGGATGCTCTACTCCGAATTCCTTGCATGCGGATTCCAGCGAATGGCTCTTGTCTGTCAAAGCAAACGCGAGCGTTCGCAAGTCCAAGAAGTGACCACGGAACTTGTAGCCGTCTTCCGGCGCGCCCGTTTTCGATCCTTCGGGGATCAGGTCTGCCTTGTCAGGATCATTTCGGCCAGTGAAGCCCTTCAGTGACCGTTTGCTGTCGATGTGTTTGACGCCAATTCTTGGGCGGTACTGATTCCTGCTCTTTTCGCCTTTTTCACTGGTGTACTGCCAAATGCCAAGAGAAAAACCACCCGCGAACCGCCCGCGAGCGGACAAGACATCGTATGCGAGGCGAGAAAAATCGAACGGTAGATTAAACCCAACGAGTAAGCAACGCCCCTTGTAGGCAGCAAAGTAAAATTTATCCGAGAATTCCGCGAGGCTAAGCAAATAAAGCTGGCGATTGCCTTCCGACACGTCCGCTTGGTGCGTTTCAATATATTTCCTCAGGATGATTAAGTCCGTCTCCGGTAAATCGTTTGCATAGAAGAGTCCCTCTTCGCGGCACTGTCCTTTGACAATGAATCGATAACTTCCGAAGATCAGGCGCTGTGGCGCATCGGTTCGCGTCTCAGTATCGAAAACGAGCACGGCATCGGGCCGTTTCCACGGCTTGCGCAAATGTTCGGCCTGCTTTGTCTGTTTTAGGTTTTCCGGTTGCGGATACACGCGCACGGCAACAGGAAGCGACACTGTTTCAAGCGGTTTTGAGTTAACGTTTCGGCGCATATTTCTCCAAAGGTGTGCCTTTCCACCATTCCGGGCCACGGATTTTGACGAGAAAATCATCAAGCTCTTCGAGAGCTTCGGGAATTCCTAGCAGGAGTTTTTCGATCAGGTAATAAACCACATCGATGAAACCGCGAATACGTGCAGCGGCGGCCCGAAGCGGACTCCCGTTTGGATTTTCGAGCGTTTCTTTGGGCCACTCATATTGATCCACATTCAGCCGGGCGAGATGATCGTTAACGGGAACCGGAATCGTTACCGGGCTATTTGCCTTTCCCGCGACATGATGATTGTCTAGCGTCGCTTTGCCCTTCACCTTCCGATCACAATGAGCACAAATCACTGGATTACTGCCTCGGACAAGTGCCCACGCTCGCGATTCTCCGCATGCGCATTGCGCATTTTCGGGAAGCCGACGCGCAGCTACCGCGTCGCGCTGATATCTGCGGATCGGATCGCGACTTGACGATCTTTTCTTCACGCAACCTCTGCATAAAGGGACTCGAAAGACAGCACGCCAGCGGAACCGAGCCGGTCTAGTTCGGCGAGGTCTTTAATCAATGGGATTCGCTTTCCGCTTGCGTCGATAACGTACTGGCGGCGGAGCTTTTTCAGGGCCGAGGAGTCGCCCGTCTGAAGGTACTTCTGGGCAGCCGCCCAGAACTTTCCAACTATACTTGCCTCATGCGAGTCCCGTGTTGCAATCTCACGTTTCCCACCTTTCGCATCCGAAGAGGGGACGGCGAGTATGCGCAGCAGTCTGTCCTTCGACTTTGCGACATACTGCCCATTCTTGCGCTTGCGGAGAGCGGATTTGCCGAGGCGGGCTACAACGCGTGGATTGAGGCCAAACTCACGCGAAGCCTTTCGCAGAGACATCCGGTCAGCCCGCATCTTCGAGATGACGTGTGTAACCGAATTCCACGTCTCCTGAAAGTCGTTTGGCTTCGCGAAGAATTGCTTGGCCGTTCGGGGAACGAGTAGCTTTTTTCTTGCGTGTCGAATCTGGCCCCGTTTCTTTGGTGTTTTTCCTCTTGAACCTTTGGGAGATCGCCGCATGCCTTCCTCGCCTTCACCATGAGAAAATCACAAGAACAAGAAGAAGAGAAGATAGGCCAAAAGTTTTGCTTACGAATTCGAGTCGCGAGAAGCCCGGCCCCAAAGAAGTCAGCGCGGGGATTATCTTCACCTTTGCGCATCAGGCTTATTTCGGCTTTCAGTTTCTTTCGCGGAATAGAGAGCCTCTGTGGATAAAGCTGCTTCTAGCGAAGCAAATTCGCGAGATTCAAGAATTGGGAAAGGAATGCGTTAAGCCCAACATCATGGCCGGTGCGGGATATGGAGCAAAAGGTCTGATGACGTGGCTTACAAAACAAAATGTTGCCATCCAAATTCTAGCGGCGAAAAATCACCGGCGTTATCCTCGGTCTAGGCGTCCGTCAAGTCGGGATCGTAGAATGCTTTTTCTTGCCATTGCTGTTGCGGCTGGGGTGTTCGACCGCAAATTCAGCACTACGTTGCGCAAACTCGCCGAAGCTGGTTATGGGGAAAGATACTTAAGTCAGAGAGTCCACAATTGGGATCGCATCGAGCAACAGCTCAAAGAGAGGGGGGTCGTTTGGGCAGAACCGATTTTGAATTACTGCGATCCTATGCCAGTAGGCGGTTGGCAACTGAAGGAAGACCTCCCCTGTTCAGTTCCGAAAGATTGTTACCACGGCGGCTATATCATCCACGGATTTCTTGCCGATGGACGGGTCGCGTCTAGGTTCAGTCGAACTCTTCCTACTGAGCTGCGCGATGTCACTAACCCAAAGAAAGAGAAAGCAGAAAACGTTAATAAACCCAACAAAAAGTGTAGAATAAGAGATTCAAATTAGACTGGGACGCGCCGGTGCTTGAACACCGAACGCGCCCCTCACTACCACGGAGGGTTAAGCTCCAATGGCAGCTTCGCACACCGTACCGCAAGATTCTCCATACTGCAATTCCACTCCAATTGTGTCGCAACGCGGAGTCCTCACCCTTTTCGGCTACGGAATTCGAGTCCATGTTGATCGCGGTCACCTGAAGATTCAGGACGGAATCGGTTCTGTGCGCCGCGAAGCTCGATTGCCGCGCGTCGGACATGGATTGCGCCGTCTCGTTGTCATTGGTTCAGATGGAATGGTTTCTCTCTCAGCCCTTCGCTGGCTTGCCGATCAGGATGCGAGTTTTGTGATGTTGGATCGCGACGGCTCGGTACTCATCACTACCGGCCCCGTTCGCTCATCCGACGCACGGCTGCGACGCGCCCAAGCTCTCGCTCACCATTCAGGCATCGCGCTGCAAATCGCTAGAGACTTACTCGAAAGGAAGCTCGCCGCACAAGCGCAATTAATCCGCGACACGCTCCAAGATTCCAGCGCCGCAGATCGGATCGCGGAGATGCGCCGTGGACTGCGAATTTGTCAGTCCGTTGACGCTCTGCGCCCCCTTGAAGCACTTGCGGCCAAAGCGTATTGGTCTGCGTGGCGAAGTGTTCAGGTCAATTTCCCGACTAAAGACCTTCCGCGTGTACCCGAACATTGGCGAACTTTTGGGACTCGTGTGTCGCCGCTTACTGCATCACCTCGTCTTGCCGTGAATCCGGCAAATGCGATGCTGAACTACCTGTACGCGATACTCGAATCCGAAGCTCGCTTGGCCGCCGCTACGCTCGGGCTTGATCCCGGCTTCGGCGTGATGCACTTCGACAGCCCCACCCGCGATAGTCTTGCCTCTGATCTCATGGAACCGATTCGCCCTCGCGTCGATGCGTATGTGCTCGATTGGGTTACGCGCTCACCGTTGCGTCGAGAGTGGTTTTTCGAGCAGCGCGATGGCAACTGTCGTTTGATGGCTGCGTTCGCAGAACAACTTTCCAAGACAGCATCGACTTGGAAACAGGCAGTATCCCCACTCGCAGAAGAAATCTCTCGGGTATTTTCATTGTCCGTACCGAAGCGAAGCAAGCGCATTTTCCCCAGCACGCGGCTGACGCACAACAGCCGTCGTGAAGGCAGAGGCATTTCGCCCGATCTGTCCATTGAAGCTCCACCTCGGCCAGCGTCTGTCTGTCGAAACTGCGGAAGCCCAACTCGCGGGACGGAGTGTTGCCCGAAGTGCATTCCGGTGGCATCGGGAGAGAGACTAATTGAGGGAGCAAAGCTGGGACGAATCGCATCGCACATGCCGGAGGCTAAAGCTCGTCGCGCGGAAACAATGCGGCGACAAGAGGCTGCTAGGCGGGCGTGGAAACCCTCTGACTTGCCGGAATGGTTGAACGAGACGGTCTATCGCGAACGAATTATGCCCGCCCTCAAGAGGGTCACAATCCGGGCAATCATGGAAGCCCTGCAAGTCTCGAAGCCATACGCGGCGGATATTCGGTCTGGTAAGAAGTTGCCTCATCCCAGGCATTGGATGAACCTTGCGAAATTGGTTGGAGTTTCACGAGAAGCGTAAGCAAGGAATCACTGGCAGCTCACCCGAGGAATTCACCTTCGCCACCAGCGCTCCCCCCGCGTAGACATACTCCGTCGTCGGCGCACTCGGCGCGGCTCCGTTCTGATATTCGGCAATCACCTTCGACCCGGAGAAAAGGTACACCGTCGTCGTGCTCCCCGCCACTTTCTTCACGCGCAGCCCGTTCCCGTCGTAGGTGCAGGCTCCCGAACCCAACCCGCCGCTGGCCGTCACCGCGCGCCCCAGCGCATCGTAGGTCACTGGCACAGCAGTGCCGCCCTCATAGGCAATCGT
>JASHRL010000405.1 GCA_030037355.1 Candidatus Acidiferrales bacterium
ATATTCCGGCGCTCTAGCGCGCGAGAGGTGCGCTCGAAGATTCCATCGTCCTTCAGCCCCTGCGGGCCGATAAGAGCAATCATCCCTACTCGAAGAACAGGCTCTTCGAAGCCCCGAATAGTTTCCTCGGTGAACTCGCAGCGAAGCGCATCAACCAGCTGCGCCGAGCCTGATGATCGAGTGACCAAGGAAAAGGAATCACCGGGAGATAATGGCTTCAAAACCCAAGCCTCCTGCGCAATCGACAAAGCGGTCGCTAAGCTGCGACTGGCGAAGTTCTCCGTCGCATTGCCCCGGCCTTGGAGGGAGAGCAGTGCGAGCCCTGTCATCGATGCGAGCGCTGTCACTCCATGACACTTCGATCCCGCGACCGAAGCGATCCTCGTCCCGGGCGTTTCGGGCTCGAAGGTATTGCGAATCCAGACGGGAATGCCGAGTGGCATGACCTCATGGAATGTCTTGGGATGGAGAACTTTCGCGCCAAAACGCGCGAGTTCGACGGCCTCGCAGTAGGAAATTTCGTCGATCGGACGTGCATGGCGCACCACACGCGGGTCGGCGGTCAACACGCCGCTAACATCGCTCCAAATCATGACGTCGTCCGCTCCGAGCGCTGCACCAATGACGGTTGCCGAGTAATCAGAGCTATTTCGACCGAGTGTGGTCGGCACGCCTTGCTCGGTGGCGCCGATAAAACCGGTAATCACCGGGACCACTCGTCTTTCGAGCAGAGGGCCAAGAAGCGCCTGGCAACGCTCGCGTGTCAAGTTCATGCGCGGCTCAGCAGCACCATGAGTTGAATCCGTCACGATTAGGTCAGTCGCTTCGACAGATGCGCTCGAAACTCCCGATTCATGGAGGGCGGCCGCCACCAGCGGCGCTACCAAGCGCTCTCCCAAACCAGACACGAAATCCAGCTTCCGGGGAGTCAATTCGCCAGACGTCAAAAGATCCCGGTAGACCGAGGCGGCTCCTTCCAGAAGCCGCTGTGTTCCGCAATGCAAACTTGCCCGCTCGGCAGGAGTAGATGCGAAAGAGCCGGCTACCGCCTCATGCCGGAGCCGCAGCGCCCTGAGAATCGCTGAAACTTGTTCATGTTCTCCGGCAGCCGCTAGCTTTGCTGCGTCAATCAGGCTGCTCGTGACGCCACTCATCGCCGAGACGACCACCACGATCCGGGTGTCGGCCGGGGCCGCTTGAACAATCTTCGCGGCTTTCCGGATACACGAAGCATCGCCGAGGGAGGTGCCGCCAAATTTCATGATGCGAAGTGGTCTACGCACTTTAATCATTCTCGGCGATCGGTTCTCGTTCTGAGGTACGAACCACAACCATATCCGCGACGATGCGGAATCTCTCCGTGCTAGTCCGCCCCGGGGGACTTGCCGGCTCTCAATGCGGTCAGCGGAGCTACGGATGGGACAATCGCCTGTTCTCGTTGCTCTCGCGGCGACTCGCTAATCTTCAAGCTCCGGACGCACGCGTGAATGAATTCGGGATCTTCCCATGGGACATCGTGATGCCCCATTCGCAGGAATACGCTCTGTGGATCTCTCACCCACTCTTGCGGAAAGAGAGCGATCGTCTCGTTCTCTGTAATCTGGGGAGCCAGCCGAACTGGATTTCCAGAGACGGCCGAGGACAACACGGCAGGCAAATCGTGGTCGGGCCCGAGGGTCAAGTGCCCGATCTGCGTGGCGCGTGGATTGATTTCGAGGAGATAAGCGTTCCCGCTACCCTCCTCAAGAATGAAGTCGAAACCGTGAAGGCCCGAAAGACCGAGGCGCCGGGCAATTTTCTCGATCGCAGCCGAAATCTCCGCGTTTTCTATTCGTCGCAAAACGCTGGCAGGTCCCCGGACATATTGTTTTTGGAGCACCTCGAAGTGCACACTCGCCAGTACTCGTCCTCTCCAACACGCCACCTCGCTGATGACGTCGCGGCCAGAGATGAAGCTTTGCGCCATCACGTCAGTGCCGCGTGCAAGCCTCTGAAATACTGTTCGCCGCACCTGCAGTTCCTTGAGAGCGCGCTTTGCCTCCTGCGCCGTGTGAACCAGTCTTACGCCTGTTCCCCCCGACGTACGGTCCGCCTTGAGGACCACTGGAAATTCCAGCTCCGTGAGGCAACTTTCGAATTCATGGAGGTTCGTTAGGTTCTTGGTCTTCGGAATACGGATGCCCTCTTCGGCGGCGACGGTCATAAAGGGCGCGCGCCCGTCAAGAACCGGGAAGTTCTCAGGATCTCCTAAAGACTGTTCGATCACCGTCGCGATGAATGCTTCTAGTTTACGGGCACGCCGCTCGCCGTGATAGAGATTGTGCAGGTATCGAGTGGCCAGATCGTCGGTCGGAAGGAGCAAATTTGGTTTCGCAATGGAAATCGCTCGAGCAATCGAGCGCCTGGGAGCAAAGCTACGGAGCCGAAAGATGCGTCCGACGGCCTTGGTGTGCTTTAGCGGGTGGGCCTTGGCGCAGACGGCGTCCACTCGGCACCCCGCGGCGGCGAAGGCCATGGCTAACCGGCCGGTCGAAAACCACCGAGAAGTTGAAACAATAAGGATATGCGGCTTCACAGTCTTCGTTCCTGTCCTGTTGATGCGAAACAAAGGCGGAGACGGGGCAAGTTGAGGCAATCTACGCACCAGAACGCCATGCCGTCAGCGTTCTGTAATAGATTGATATTGCAGCACTTACTTCTTTGCGGGTGGGTCGTGTTCCGGGCGGCCTAACGTCAGGATTGAAAACTGCTGCTAATTATGTAAAAACTGGTTTCCATGTCTGAATCGGCTCACTGCTTAGAAGATTGACTGGGAATCCTGCGATGAGTGACTCGAGCTCCAAAGTCCGCAACGTTCAAGATACTGCTCGGTGGGTGGCCTATTTTCGGGCCCGCGAAACGGAGCGATCTGACGCTCTGTTTCGTGATCCGTACGCCAAACAATTGGCCGGAGAGCGAGGCTTCCTGATCGCCCATGCCCTGCCGGAAGGGAATAAGCACGAGTGGGCATGGGTCGCGCGCACCTATCTTTTTGATCAGCTTCTCGAACGGGAGATCAGCGAAGGCGCGGGCCTCGTTATCAACCTCGCTGCTGGTCTGGATGCGCGTCCCTACCGCATGGAATTGCCCCGAGCGCTTGAGTGGGTCGAAGTAGACCTGCCCGAAATACTGTCCTACAAGGAAGAGATCCTCGCAGGCCAAGAGCCGCGCTGCCGACTCGAACGATTTTCTCTGGATCTCGCCGATGCTGCTGGTCGTCGCAAGCTATTCACGCAACTAGGCCAACGCGCCGACAAAATCGTAGTTATGTGCGAGGGACTGCTGATCTACCTCGCCGCGGAGGAAGTGGCTTCGCTTGCTGAGGATCTTGCCGCTGTATCAACATTCCGCACATGGCTTGTGGACTTGGCCTCTCCTGGCCAGCTGCGGCTGATGCAGCGCGGGATGGGCAAGGAACTCAGCGCAGCGGGCGCAGCGTTCAAATTCGGCCCTGCGGAAGGATCAGATTTTTTTTTGCCGCATGGTTGGGCACCGGCAGCGGTCCACGGACTGATGAAAACGGCAGCAAGACTCAGCCGATTGCCCAAGGAGTTGCATTCGTTGTTGCCAGAGCCCGAGGGATTGCCCGGAAACTATCCCTGGACAGGCGTTTGCCTTTTGAAGCGAAGTCTGCTCCCAGCGCCGGCGCGACGCGACAGATCTTCGTCTCCTCTATAACAACCATGTGTGAGTCCCCCCAGAAACAACAGTCTTTCAAGCCAGTTATATAAAAAAATTTGGCTACAAGTGAAAGCGCTGTTCTCGTCGGATGGCACCCCATATGCCGTAAATGATTCTTACTGTGGACTTTAGTCCTGGCGCGGATGGCTACCAAATTGCCATATCCCGCCGAGGAAAAGGGACAAAACGACTATGATTGACACTGTCATTGTTGGGGCGGGACCTTACGGCCTCTCTATCGCAGCGCATCTTCGTCATTGCGGCGTGCCATTTCGCATTTTCGGTCCGGTGATGGACAGTTGGGCGAATCACATGCCAAAGGGCATGATGCTCAAATCCGACGGGTTCGCGTCCAACATTTCCGACCCAGAGAAGAACTTCACTCTGAAAAAATTCTGCGAGCAAAAAGGCGCCGACTACCTGGAGGCCGGAGTTCCGGTGCGCTTGGAAACCTTCGTTACCTACGGCTCGGCGTTTCAACAACAACTGGTCCCCGATTTGGACAATCGGTTGGTCACTGCAATTGATTTTCTGCCCGGTGGCTTCGCGTTGCAGTTGAGCGGGGGAGAAACGATCTCTGCTCGTCGCGTGGTGCTCGCGGTTGGAATCACTCATTTCGAATATGTTCCTTCGGAGCTCGCGAGCCTTCCGACAGAATTTGTGTCGCACAGCTTCTCTCATCGCGATCTGGATCGCTTCCGGGGCCGCAAAGTGGTTGTGGTCGGCGCGGGATCCTCTGCCACTGATCTCGCTGCGTTGCTGCACGAGAACGGCGCAGACGTCGAGCTCGTCGCTCGCGAATCGTCGATCGCGTTTCATACCAATTCAATGGGGAAGCCGCGCTCTTTGTGGCAGCGGATCCGGCATCCCAAATCGGGCCTGGGCCCAGGACTGCGCTCTCGTTTTTATGCCTCTGCTCCGAACCTCTTCCGCTATCTGCCCGAGCGGATGCGCATGCGAATTGTGCAAACTCACCTCGGACCATCCGGCGCCTGGTTTACACGAGACAAAGTGGTGGGAAAAGTGCCGATGACGCTCGGATGCGAAATTCAGAATTCCGAGGTTCACAAAGGCAGCGTGCGGCTCACGCTTCGCGGTGCGGACGGCAAGGTGAAGGAAGTTCGAGCCGACCATGTCATTGCAGCAACGGGCTATCGCGTGAGCATGGATCGCTTGAAGTTCCTCAGCTCAGCCATACGCTCTCAGCTCGAGCTCGTCGGCGGTTCGCCAGCGCTGTCGGCGACATTTGAATCGTCCGTCCCGAACTTGTATTTCGCAGGCGTGGCTTCGGCGAACAGTTTTGGCCCCTCGATGCGATTCGCTTTCGGCGCAACCTTCACGGCCCAACGCATCACCAAGGCCCTATCGAAATCGTTCTCGCGGGAACGCGTCCCCCTGCCAGCGCCGCGCGCGTTGACCGTTGCGAAGTAAGGGCGCTAATGGACATGAAACGAGAAACCATCGCGATCCACGGAGGCTATGACGGCGATCCCACAACGAAGGCTGTCGCTGTGCCTATCTATCAAACCATCGCCTTCGAATTCGACAGTGCAGAACACGGAGCGGCACTTTTCAATCTCGAAGTTCCGGGGAATATCTACACACGGATCGGAAATCCGACGAACACCGTGCTGGAAAAACGTGTTGCCGCGCTCGAGGGCGGCGTGGATGCATTGAGCGTCAGCTCCGGAATGGCCGCTCTGCACTACGCGTTTGTGAACATCGCCGAGATGGGCAACAACATCGTCTCCCTCCCGCAGCTTTACGGCGCGACCTACACGTTGCTCGCACACATACTCCCGAAACAAGGCATTGCCGCCCGTTTCGCGGCAAGCGACCTCCCCGAGGACGTCGAGAAGCTGATCAATGAGAACACGCGAGCGGTCTTCTGCGAAAGCGTGGGGAATCCCGCCGGGAATGTAGCCGACATCGAGGGACTCGCTCAGGTTGCGCACAAGCACGGTGTGCCACTCATCGTCGACAACACGATTGCCACGCCGATTCTGTTACGCCCCATCGAGCATGGCGCCGATGTGGTCGTCCATTCCATGACGAAATTCATGGGAGGCCACGGGACAACACTCGGAGGAATGATCGTCGATGGCGGGAATTTCCCCTGGCGTGAACACGCCAAAAAATTCTATATGCTGACCGAGCC
>JASHRL010000406.1 GCA_030037355.1 Candidatus Acidiferrales bacterium
ATCATGTTCCGCAGCGTTTGCGACGCCACTTGCGCCAGACTGTCGCCGGTGACCAATGCCAGCGCCTGATCGCGCTTGGCCAGCACTTCCGCGATTCGCAACATCATTCGGCGATACAGCAGCACGCGGCAGCTCTCCGGCGCATAACGCACAATTTCGCGTTGAATGGCTTCGAACGGCACGCGATAGAGCTTCGCGGTGAATTGCCACGGCACGAGCTGCTCCACGAGCCCGCGCGCCACATGCACGGACGATTCGCCCGGCTGCGCGCCGGTCCCATAAAAATGGGTAAACGAAAGATGCGCGCCGCGCTTCATCATCTGGTATGCAGCCACGGCGGAATCAAACCCGCCCGAAAGCAGGCACATCATCTTACCTGCCGTGTTTGCTGGCAGACCGCCCGGACCGGGAATTTTTCGCGCGTAGACCAGCGCGGGGCCCGAGGTGATCTCGATGCGGCAGGTGACGTCTGGGTCTTTCAGTTTCACACGCGCGCGGCGGCCAGCGGCTGCGAGCTGCTCTTCCACGTAGCGACCCACGACTCTTTCGATTTCCGAGCTGCGCTGCGGAAAGGATTTGTCGCTGCGGCGCGCGCGTATCGCAAACGTTGAAAACGCCAGCGGCTCGATTTCCTTCCAGGCCGCGCGGCACAGCGCATCGAAATTCCTCTCGACCGGCTGCGCCACGGCGTAGTAGGCGACTCCGGAGATTCGCGCCACGCGCGCGAGCGCTTCTTCGAGCGAAGCGCCGTTTGCCAGCCGCACAACGAGGCGGTCGTTCGGCCGCTCCACTTTTTCGACGGGAATGCCTTCCAAACTGGCGCGCACAGCCCGGGAAAGCTGCGAGACAAAATATCGCCGGTTGCGGCCTTTTAGCCACAGTTCATGGTAATGAATGACGACCGCCGGTTGAGTCATGCCCCAAAATTCCCGCGTAATTTCTTGGTTTCAGTATACCAGTCACTGCCGTGCCTTGTTGCATCCGCATCCGCCGCGAGCCTCGAAATAGCGGAAAATCCGTGTGTCCGAGTGGTTCCTAACCATATCGAAACACACCCCTACGCGGCACTACTTTTCTTGACACAGGGGGTTACAATCCACGGCACTGGCACGCGCAGTCCACAGGGCATGGTGCCTGCGACGCTGTGTCGAAAAGGCGCATCTAAGGACTGCGATGGCATTAGGGGGAGGATCCGATGTGGGTCCGGCGAGATTGGGACGATTTCTTCAACCGCATCCGCAAGCGCGGCACGGCGGTGCAGCCGCCTCGCCCTGTTGACCGGTCGGCGCGGAATCGCCTGATTCCGGCCGAGGGCTATAGCCTTGCGGAACTTGATGATGCGGGATTGAGCCTGGAACAGGCCGAAGTCCTTGGTCTGCCAGTGGATGCCCTCCGGGTAGGCAGCGACCAAGCCAATGTGACCGCGCTCCAGATGTTCCTGCGCGCCAGCCGGGCCCGCTACTAGGCGGCTTTACTCCTTACGCTCAATCTAGGTACCAGTACTCTTGACCTTGCGAGGGAAATCGGTAAACTGCCTTTTCGCTCTATGGCGACACAGCTCAACCCGGCGACGATTCAAGCGGTGATGGACGACCCGCTGCGGGAGCTCGAATTCCCGCAGCGCGAAGCCGCCTTCTTTTATGGCCTGTTTCTCCGCGGCCACTCCGCCGAAGAGCTTCGCCGCGACATTGAAGTCCCTGCCGCCGTGCTGGCGAAATGGGATCGCGAAGCCACGCGCCAGCCGGAACAGCGCGTCGTTTTCCAGCGCATGCTCGAATATCGCCGCCACGTCCTGGCGATCTTCGATTCCCTCATCGGCTTCGACGCTCGCACGCAGCGCCTGCAGTAAATTTCCGCCCGTTTCAAATTCCGTTTAACACCGGTTGAGTACTGGATCAGTCTCAAAGATCTTACGCGGCTGGAAATCCATGCTCTAATGAAGTAAGATGAAGCCGAAAAGAACGCCCGGCCGAGTGGAAAATCCATTGATGCTGCCTACTGCGGAAATCCTCCATGGAGATTGTCTCGAAAAGTTGCGCCGTTTCGACGATGGGATGTTTGATCTCATTGTTACATCACCCCCCTATGCTGACCAGCGCAGCAAAACTTACGGAGGTATCAAACCTCAAGATTATGTGGAATGGTTCTCGGAGCGGAGCGCACAGTTTCGTCGCGTATTGAAACCCACCGGCACTTTTATCCTCAATATCAAAGAAAAAACAGAAAATGGCGAGCGCCACACTTATGTACTGGAATTGATTTTAGCATTGCGAAAGCAGGGCTGGCTTTGGACTGAGGAATTTATATGGCATAAGCGAAATTGCCATCCAGGTAAATGGCCAAATCGTTTCCGCGACGCTTGGGAGCGTTGTTTGCAGTTCAACAAGACGCGGCATTTCAAGATGTTCCAAGATGAAGTCATGGTGCCAATGGGCGATTGGGCGAAAGTCCGGTTGAAGAAATTGGGCAAGAATGACGTGATCCGTTTTGACTCCCAGGTTTCGTCAGGTTTTGGGAAAAATATTGCAAATTGGGTTGGTCGTAACATGGCGTATCCGTCAAATGTCCTGCATTTCGCGACCGAGTGCGGAAACAAAAGTCATTCGGCCACGTTTCCCAGACCGTTACCGGAATGGTTCATTAAGCTTTTCACCAAGCCCGGAGATTGGGTTTTAGACCCGTTCACTGGTTCCGGCACCACGAACCTCGTGGCGTTGCAACTTGGACGGAATTCAGTTGGAATTGACAACATACGGGAATATGTCATGCTGGCCAAAAAGCGTATAACCGAAGCACATTCCCATGCCAACGGTAAGCAAAGCAGAAATCAAACGATACGTCGAGCAACACATTCCAGATTTTCACAAGGCCAAGCTAGAGAGCCTGAGGAAACTGGATTTGTTGACCATATTGCAGCGCAAAAACCCTTATTTACTTAAAGCAAAGGGGCTGGCGGCACCGCGCGATCTGGTCAAGGCGATTCTGGACGCCTTTCTCTCTTCGGCGGAAGAAACCATCTTGGGTGGATTTCTAGAAGGATTGGCAATCTTTATTGCCGAGAGGACTTATAGCGCGCACGGGAAGTCTATTGCCACGGGCATAGATTTGGAGCTCGACAAAGATGGACGCCGATATTTTGTCACCATTAAATCAGGGCCAGCATGGGGCAATAGCAGTCAGATTGAAAAGATGCGAACGGACTTCAAGACTGCCGCAAAAGTCTATCGCCAGAATCGAAATACCCTCCCAGTTCAATTCATAAACGGTTGTTGCTATGGGAAACAACCGAGACGAAATGAAGACAAAGGCGACTACATCAAACTGTGCGGGCAGAGATTCTGGGAATTCATTTCTGGCGATTCTGAGCTTTATCTCAAAATTGTCGAACCGATTGGCCACAAAGCCAAAGAGCGAAACGAGAAGTTCTTGGCCAGTTACGAACTCGTGCTGGATGAATTTACCGCCCTATTCCGAGAGCATTTTTGCGACGCTAACAACGCAGTTCTCTGGGATAAGCTGACGATGGCGTCGTCAAAAGCGCCATAACATTTGTGAAGTGCGTGATCGTAAAGGAAATTCAAACTGACCCACTACCACTGCCTGGGATTCCTTGACCCATTCTAGGGCGTCGCATACACTAGTTGTTCGGGTCATCGAAATTGCAGCGAGCAGAGCGTGCGCTCCTGCGAATAAACTGAGCCAGGCGCAGGAAAGCGCCATGTAAGGAGAGGATCGTTGCCGAAGCGCACTTTTCAACCGCATGTTCGCCGCCGCCATAAGAAGCACGGATTCCGCGCGCGAATGAAAACCAAG
>JASHRL010000407.1 GCA_030037355.1 Candidatus Acidiferrales bacterium
ACAACGTCGGCATCCTGTTCGATCGCGCCCGATTCGCGAAGATCAGCCAGTTGCGGCTTGCGGTCCTCTCGTTCCGGGGCGCGTGTCAACTGGCTCAAGACAAGCACGGGAATTTTCAGTTCTTTCGCGAGCCCCTTGAGCGACCGGGAAATGCTCGAAACCTCTTCGTTGCGGTTACCGAAGCGGCCGCGCGCGGAGATGAGCTGGAGATAGTCGACGATGAGCAGGTCGAGTCCTTTGTCTCGTTTCAAGCGCCGCGCCTTCGCGCCCATTTCCATCACAGTAGACGAAGCCGAATCGTCAATCCATAGCGGCGCCGTGCCCAACCGCGCCAGCGCTGGGCCGATTTTCGCCCAGTCCTGCTGGTTCAGATGTCCGGTGCGAAACTTATGCGCGTCGATGCGTCCATGGGAAGCAAGCAGCCGAAGCAGGAGCGACTCCTTGGACATTTCCAGGCTGAAAACCGCCACGGCGCGAGGCCCATCGCTCAGCGCGACGTTCTCCGCTATATTCAGCGCCAGCGAAGTCTTTCCCATCGCCGGCCGCGCGGCGAGAATAATCAATTCTCCCGGCTGTAATCCGGCCGTATCGTTATCCAAATTGAGATATCCGGTCGCAACGCCGGTGAGCCGCCGCCCCTGCTCCATCATTTTTCCGAGGCGTTCATAATTCTCTTTGATCAGGTCCTTGACGCCGACCAGTCCTGCGCGGACGCGCTCCTCGGCAACCTGAAAAATATCCGACTCGGCTTTGTCGAGGATGGCGTCGGCGTCTTCTTCCGCGTCGAGCGCACGTTGCTGAATCGCCTCTGCCGTGCGAATCAGATGCCGCAGGATGGATTTTTCTTTGACGATGCGTGCATAATGCTCCACGTTCGTCGCGCGCGGCAGGCCATCCATCAGCTGCGCCAGGTAAGCCAGCCCGCCCGCGGCTTCGAGCTCTCCGTGGCGATCCAGGCATTCGCTCAGCGTGACGAGGTCGATCGCTTGCTGCGTTTCAGCCAGCTCCACCAGCCGCTCGAAAATCCGCCGGTGTTGGTCCAGGAAAAAATCACCGGACTTGAGCTTTTCCACGGCGACGTTCAGCGAATGATTGTCGAGGAGGACCGCGCCAAGGACACTTCGTTCGGCATCGGCGTTGTAAGGCAGGGCGCGTTCGAGAGTCGCTTCGGTGGCCATCTAGTTCGCTTTATTTTCGCCTAGCAAAGTTCCGGTGGCAATGGGTTTTTTCTGTGCGTCATTTCGGGCAACCGTTGCTCAGAACTTTTCGGCAAATTGAGGCAGGCATTCTGCGCATCAAGTGGCGAAGAGTCAATGCGTAGCGGCTGTGGATTTCACAGGCGTTGTTGAAAAACGGTTCGGAACAAGAAAACCGCAACAAAAAATGCGGCGCAGGAACAAATTACTCTGCGCCGCATGTGAAACCGCCCAAAAACTACGCTTCGCGTTCGACCGTGAGTTTCACTATCGCGGCGATATCACGGTATAGTTTCAGCGTGATGGGAAATTCTCCGATCGTCTTGATCGGCACGTCGAGTTGAATTTTCCGCTTGTCGATTTCATACCCTTGCGCCTTGAGCGCATCGGCGACGTCGCCTGCCGTGACCGAGCCGAAGAGCTGCTCGTTCTCACCGGCCTTCCGCGAAAGTTTCAACGCCACGGCGGAAAGCTGCTCCGCCTGCTTCTGCGCGCTCTCGCGTTCCGTCGCTTCCTTCTTGGCAAAGGCGGCGCGCATTTTTTCGAGCCGCTTCATATTGGAGGCGTCCGCGACGATGGCCAGCTTGCGCGGCAGCAAATAATTCCGCGCGTAGCCTTCCTTGACGTTCACCACCTGCCCACGCGTGCCTAGCTTCTCGACATCTTCCTGCAGAATGATTTCCATGACTCCATCCTCGAATATTCATTGGCGCGACGCAATGGCCGCGCGATTTCGTGCTTGATTCCTGCGGTGTTCTGCTCAGAGCTCCGAAGCGAACGGCAAAAGCGCGATGTTCTGCGCCCGCTTGATGGCGATCGTCAGCCAGCGCTGATGCCGCGCGCAGGTTCCCGTCATCCGCCGAGGGAGAATCTTGCCGCGCTCCTGCACAAAAGCTTGAAGAATCTCGGGCTTCTTGTAGTCGATGAGGTCAACCTTGTCGACACAGAAGCGGCAGACCTTCTTTTTGCGAACGTAATTGCGCTTGCCGCGCCGATGCGGCCCAGCCGGCCGTCCGCCTGGGCCTCCGCCTTCGGGCCTGCCCGGTCCGCGTCCTCCGCCGGATCCGTGCTGCGGCGATGAATGCTGTGGTGATGAATGTTGCGGTGCGTGCGTTTCTTCAGCCATTCGATTTTCCCCTTATCCCTGCGCCGCGGCTTGTTCGGTGGCGGCCGCAGGGGCAGCCACAGGCTTGCGCGGACGCCTCGCGGCGCGCTTTTCGCGGCGTTTGCTCAATTTTTCCTGGCGCTTGATTTCTTCGTCGAGGCGCACCGTCAGGTATTTCACGACGGCGTCCGATACCCGCAGGCGCCGCTCCAATTCCTTGAGCAGCTCGCCGTGGCTCGATCGCAGTACCATGTAGACAAAAAATCCTTCCCGTAATTTCCGGACGCGATACGCGAGCCGCCGCGTTCCCCACTTTTCCACTTTTTCGAGCTTCGCCTGTTTCTCCTGGATCGCGTGTTCCAGCGTGGCGATCAGCTTATCGATCTCCGTCTCCGGCGTGTCCGGCCGGCAGATGAAGATCAGGTCATACAGTCTTTCTTCCATGTTTCCTCTTTTCCTTCACTGCAACGAGCGCTGACTCAAGAGCTTTGCTCGTCAGTTTCTTCGGGCGGTGTCTCGCGGCGATTGAATCGCGACATCGCCCGCCCCGCCCCTTCCACAAGAATCGCCTCGACAGCTTCAGCCGCTGCGGAAATCATTTCGTCGGCAATCGCTTGTACATCTTTGCCCATCGGGGCAAGAACATAAGCCGCCAAATCGGCCGGCGGGAATTTCGGTTGAATTCCCAGCCGAACCCGCAAAAATTCATCCGTGGCCAGCGAGTCGATGATCGACTTCAGTCCGTTATGCCCGCCGGCGCTGCCGCGTTCCCGAATCCGAATCGTCCCCCAGGGCAGCGCGGCCTCGTCGCTGACCACGATCATTTCCGCTGGGTCCGCGTCGTATCGTCGAATCAACTCGCTCGCCGCTTGCCCGCTCAGATTCATGTACGTCTGCGGTTTCGCAAGCACAACGTCGTGACCGGCAATTTGTCCGAGCCCGACCAGCGAATGCGCTTCAGGCCGAGTCACGCGAATCGCAAATCGTTCCGCCAGCAGGTCGATCACCCGGAAGCCCAGATTATGCGGCGTCCAGGTATATTCGCGGCCGGGGTTGCCAAGCCCCACGATAATTCGATTGCCAAGGCCCAAGATGATTCGCATCTGCGCGTGCCCTTCTTGGGCGCCGCTTTACTTCTCTTTGCCCTTTTTCTCCTGCTTTTCGGCCTTCGCCGGCTCCGCGCCCTCTTCGCCTTCCTCGGCTTCCTTCTTGCCCTTCTTGATGACCTCGGGCTCGGCTGGCGCCGCCTCGGTTGTTGCCGCCGCAGCCGCTTCCGGCGTGACTTCCTCTTCCTTCTTCAGTATGACGACGTGAGCCAAAACGCGCTGCGGGTCTGTAATCAACTTGATTTTCGCCGGATCGATCGGCAGGTCAGCGGCGCGAAGCTGTTTGCCGATGGTCAATCCACTGACGTCCATTTTGAATTCTTCCGGGATGTCCGCGGGCAAACATTCCAATTCCACTTCGCGCGTCACCATCTCAAAAATTCCGCCTTGCAGCTTCACGCCTTCCGGTTCGCCAAAGACGTGCACCGGAACGCGAACGCGCATGCGCACATCCATGGCGATGCGCAGCAAGTCCACGTGTAGCAAGGAGCCGCTCACGGGGTCAACTTGCCAGTCCTTCACCATCGCCTTCTCGTCTTTATGGCCTGCAACCTGAACGGTAAAAATCGTGTTGTGACCGGTTTCCGAACGCAGAATCCGCGCGACCTGCCGGGCATTCACGGACATTGCCAGCGGCTCTTGTTTGCCGCCATAGAGCACCGCCGGGACCTGCCCGGTTCGGCGCGTCCGCCGCGCGGCGTTCTTGCCGCGTTCCTCGCGCGGCGCTGCTTCCACAACAAAGGCTTCCATACGTCAGTCCTTCCTTCCTGTTAAATGCCCGCTAAATGAATAATTCGCTGATCGAAGTCTCTTCGTGAATCGACCGAATGCCGCGCGCCAGCAGTTCCGCCACGCTGAGCACTTTGATCTTCGGCACTTTTCGCGCTTCGGCGGATAGCGGCACGGAGTCTGTCACGATCACCTCTTTGATCGGAGAGTTGCAAATGCGCTCCACCGCCGGTCCGGAGAGAATCGCGTGTGTGCAGCCCGCATAAACGTCCGTCGCACCCTCTTTCAGCAGCGCCTCGGCCGTTTTCACCAGCGTGCCGGCCGTGTCAATGATGTCGTCAATCACGAGCGCCGGCCGCCCTTTCACGTCGCCGATCAAGTGCATCACTTCGCTCACATTCACATCGATGCGCCGTTTATCGACGATGGCCAGCGGTGCATCCATCCTTTTCGCAAAAAATCGTGCGCGTTCGACTCCGCCGGCATCCGGCGAGACAACCGTCGGCTTCTGCATCCCGCTCTTCTGGAAATATTCGACCAGCACCGGCGCGGCAAAAAGATGGTCCACCGGCACGTTGAAATAGCCCTGAATCTGTGGGGCGTGCAGGTCCAGCGTCAGTGCGCGGCTCGCTCCGGCGGTTTCGAGAAGGTCCGCAACCAGCTTCGCCGAAATCGGCACTCTCGGACGATCCTTGCGATCCTGCCGCGCGTAAGCGTAGTACGGAATCACCGCCGTCACGCGCCATGCCGACGCGCGTTTAAACGCGTCGATCATCAGCAAAAGTTCCATCAGGTGGAAATCCACCGGATGGCAGCAGGCCTGCACGACAAACACATCCGCGCCGCGAACATTTTCCAGGATCTGGAATCGCGACTCGCCGTCGCTGAACTGCCCGCGTTCCGCATGCCCGCGCGGCACGCCCAGGTAGTGGCAAATCGCTTCGCAGAGCGATGGATTCGCGCTTCCGCTGAAAATCTTGAACTTGTCGTCGGTCAAAGGGTCCTCTTAAACGACGGCCCGCTGAAGCAGAGCCCTGCGATACTCTTCCCTTGAAAGGGTTCTGGTTACAAAAACCTCGTCCTTCGGAAAGGCTCGCGCGGCTCGGCGCGCCTGCGCTGGGGATTGGAAAACTCCAAACACCGCCGATCCGCTACCCGCCAGCGCGGCTTCCGCAGCTCCTCCCTGGAGCAAAGCCCGTTTGATTTGACGCAAACGAGGGTGACGGTGGAAAACGGCATCTTCGAAATCATTCGCGATGCCGCTACCCTGCCGGCTCCAGCACAGAGCGCAGAAACCCCATATTTTAGGGGCAATAGCGCCGCTTGTCAATCGCTCATCTACGCACGCGTAGGCGTCCTTCGTGCTCACGCTGACGTCATGCGGTGAGACAACCAGTACCGTTTGCCGTCGCCCATCAGGCAGGGGGTAAATTTCATCGCCACGATTCACGCCGAGCGCGCGTCCACCGAAAAGAAAAAATGGCACGTCCGCTCCCAGACTCGACGCGACTTCGAGCAATCGAGGAAGCGGCAGTTCGTGGCCAGTCAGCCGCAGCGTGCCCAGAAGCGCGGCCGCCGCGTCGCTTGAGCCGCCTCCAAGCCCTCGCGCGACGGGGATTCGCTTTGTCAAGCGCGCGCGGATTCCCTGTTTTAGGCGAAGTTCGCGGTACAGAATATCAATCGCACGCCAGACTAGATTTGTCGAGTCCGCCGGCAAATCCGAATGATCAATCTCGATCGAAATTTCTCGCGAAGCGGAGGACCACAGTTCGAGCGTGTCGTGTAGTGAGATCGCCTGAAAAATCGTGCGCAGTTCGTGGTAACCGTCAGCCTTGCGGTCGAGCACATGAAGACGCAGGTTGATCTTCGCAAACGCAGGCAGTCGAACGGATTTCTTCATCCGCAGAGGATATTACGGATTGCCGCTGTTGCCGGAAGACTTTTCGGCAACGTGGCGCTTCAGGTCTTTGAGCTTCGCTTGCAGCTCCGCAACCTTGTCGGGCGCGTAATCGGCCGGCAATGCTTTTTGCCAATAGAAGAGCGCTTTCTTCCACGTCTGTTCGGCAAGATCATTCTGGCCGAGCTTGGCATAAACCTCGCCTAAATGCGCGAGCACCGTCGGATCGTTTCCGCTGTGAGAAACAGCCTGCAGCAGATATTGCTGCGCCTCGGGCAGATTTCCCTGTTTGTAGTACGCCCAGCCGAGGCTATCGAGATAAGCGCCGTTCGTCGGGTCTTGCGTCACGGCAGTGCGAATCATCGTGATCGCCTCATCGAGCCGCACGCCTCGATCCGCCAGCATGTAACCGTAATAGTTCAGAACCATCGCATCGCGCGGATCCACGGCCAGCGATTTGCGGAACATATCCTCGGCCTGATCGTATTGCTTCTCGTCGTCGTAGATCGCTCCGAGCATGAACCACGCGGACTCCTTGTCCGCAGGCGCTTGTGACATGGAAAGAGCGGCGTTGGCGTCCTTCTCAGCGTCCGAGTATCGCTTGCCGCGTTCCTCGATTTGCGCGAGGTTCAGATACATATCGCGGTTTGCCGCATTCCCCTGGCTCATCACGCGCAGAACCTTTATCGCATCGTCCGTCTGGCCGTTATCGCCAAGCAGCATGGCATGTGTGACGGCGAGACTCTGATCCTCAGGATCGGCCGTCGAAGCTTTTTCCGCCTCCGCGATGGCCGCTCGGATGTCTCCGCTCGCGCGGTAGCTATCGATCAACAGAAGCTCGGCGCGCTTTTGCGTTTCCGGTCCGAGCTTCTCCATATCCTCGAACGTGCGTTCCGCTGTGCTGAAGTCTCCGGAATCCTGATAAGCCAGTCCAAGCTGCTCATATAAAATGCTCAGCGCATTTGGCGCCGGCTGGCCCGGTTGCTGTTGCGCTTTTACGCCCGCAATCGCGTCCGAGAGCACTTCAATCGCATCCTTGTAACGCGCTTGTGCTTCGTAGAGCAGCGCCTCGTTATAGAGCACCTCCAGATTGTCCGGCGCATATTTCTTCGCCTGCATCAGACTGCTTTCGGCCTTATCGAGCTCATCGAGATGGCGATAAATTTGCGACAGCCGCAAATAATTCTCCGCCGAATCCGGTTCGAGCTGAGTCAGGCGCTGGAATTGCGCCAGCGCTTCTTCGTACTTGTCATTCGCCAGCAGCGCATCCGCCAATCCGTGCCGGTGGCTCGGTTCATCTGGATCGAGTCTCACCGCGCGCTCGTACGCGTCTTCCGCCTTGTCGGAATCGTTCATCTTGGAGTAAGCGCTTCCTAGCAAATCGAAAATCGCCGGATCCTGAGAGTCCGATGCCGCATTCTGCAGCACGGAGACCGCATCCTGCGGCCGCCCCTCGTCCAAATATAGCTGGCTGAGCTGTTCGAGCGCTCCTTCGTTGTCGGCTGCGCGGCTCAGAATACCTCGGAGGACTTTTTCTGCTTGATCGGGATTGTTCTGGAATCGGTATAAATGCGCGAGCCAGAGCTGAGACTGGATGTCGCTCGGATCCAGCCGTTGCACGGCCTGCAACTGTACGACAGCGTCCGCGATGGTTGCTGCCTGCGTATCGTTCGAGCTCGCATCGCCCAGTTGGTGGATATAAATTCGCGCCAGCAAGCGATGCGCAGCAAGATTATCGGGGGCCATTTCCAGCGCGGTTTTCGCTTCCTTGATGGCATCATCAGCCCGCTGCTCCGCGGCATAGACCTCCGCCATTCTCTCAGTGATGGACGGATCGGAATCGAGCGCGAGAGCTTTCTGGTAGTAGTTGATCGCTTGGTCCGCCTGTTCGGCTTTCCCTGACTCGTCGAATTGCTGCTCGGCCAGATGTCCCAGCATGAAGTCGGAGTAGGCTTCGGCGCGTTTCGTCTGGTCTGTCTGCGTGTATGGAGAAGATTGCGCGTTGGGCTGCGACGTTGACCCTTGCGAAGCAGTTTGTGCCACCGCGCCGCTGGCGCTCAGCGCGGCTGCGAGAACAGCGCCCACTAATTGGTTTTTCATGCCTACCCCACAATCCTTCTACTCATTATGGTATACGACGCGGGACGCGTCAAAGCGTTCCCGCCCATTGTTATGATTGCTGTGACACTCTAGTTTTGGATGCGGGGAAGTCCTTCGGCGGTCAACTCCATCAGTGGCGGAAATGCCGCGCGCCCGTGAAGAGCATCGCCAATCCCAGCCGGTTCGCCGTCGCAATCACGTCAGCGTCGCGCACCGAACCACCTGGCTGAATCACTGCCTTCGCGCCAGCCTTTGCTGCTTCTTCGACGCCATCAGCAAACGGAAAAAAAGCATCCGAAGCCACCGCACTTCCGGCTAATGGCATTTGCGCCTTCATCACCGCAATCTTCACCGAATCCACGCGGCTCATCTGTCCCGCGCCGATTCCGAGCGTCTGGCCGTCACGCGCAAAAACGATGGCGTTCGATTTCACGTGCTTGCAGACCTTCCACGCAAACAGTAAGTCTCGGCGCTCCGCCTCGTTAGGTGCGCGGTCCGTCACCACACGCAATTCAGACTCCGTCAGTTTGTGGCTATCCTGCTCCTGCGCTAGGACTCCTCCGAGAATCCTCTTCAATTCCAGCTCCTGCGCTGGTTCGCCGCCGGGCATTTCGAGCAGCCGCAGATTTTTCTTCGGCGCGAATTTGTTTCGCGCCGCATCGTCGTATCCCGGCGCCACGATGCATTCCACGAAAAGCTGCGCCACTTCATCTGCGGTTTCGGCGTCCAGCGTACGATTGAACGCGATCACGCTGCCATACGCCGAAACCGGGTCGCACGCCAGCGCTCGCCGATACGCTTCCGCAAGACTTGCCTGTTCGGCGACACCACACGGATTGTTGTGCTTGATGATCGCCACGGCCGGTGCGGAAAACTCGCGCACCAGCGACCACGCGGCGTCAAGGTCCACAAGATTGTTATAGGAAAGCTCTTTGCCCTGATGCTGCCGCGCCCCAGCGAACCCTGAGCGCGGCCGGCCAGCCGGAACGTAAAGCGCGGCTCGCTGATGCGGATTCTCGCCGTATCGCATCGATTGCTGGCGTTCGAGTGCGTAGTGCAACCGAAACGGCAGCGTCTCAGCCTCGCTTGCAAGATGCAAATCATGATTCGCCGAGAGCCGTTCCAGTTGCGTCGCGATTTCGCCGTCGTATCGCGCCGTTTGCGCGAAGGCTTTGCGCGCAAGCTCCAGCCGTGTCCCGAGGCTCAGTTCGCGCTTCGCCTTCAGCTCCTCGATAACCTTCGCATAATCATCCGAACTCGTAATCACTGCGACGCTTTCGAAATTCTTCGCCGCCGACCGCACCATCGTCGGCCCGCCAATGTCGATGTTTTCGATCAGCTCTTCAGCCGTCACGCCAGCCTTGCTCGCCGTCGCCGAAAAAGGATAGAGATTCACCACCACCATATCGATCGGCGAAATCGAATGTTTCGCCGTTTCCTCGCGGTCGCCTGCGTTCCCGCGCCGGAAAAGAATTCCGCCGTGAACCTTCGGGTGCAGCGTCTTCACGCGCCCGCCAAGCATTTCCGGCCAGC
Organism: Candidatus Acidiferrales bacterium; assembly: GCA_030037355.1. Lineage (GTDB taxonomy): Bacteria > Acidobacteriota > Terriglobia > Acidiferrales > UBA7541 > DAHUXN01. Next base: position 9,667 of record JASHRL010000407.1, read on the forward strand.
CGGTGAGCTCGGCCACGTCCCGCACGCGAATTCCCGCCTCGCGCAGCAGTCGCGCCGTGCCGCCCGTCGACACGATTTCGATTCCCAATCCTGCAAGCTGGCGCGCGAAATCCACCAACCCCGTTTTGTCATAGACGCTGATTAGCGCGCGCTCGATCGCCACACAATCCTCCTCATGGAAAATGGGCATACTAGTGTATGCGGTCGTGGAAGAATCGAAAAGGGGGAACCTGAGGGCGAAAAAAGCATGAAAGAAAAGTCGCTTCTTACTTGCTGACGCGCGCCTTCAATTTCACGCGCCCGCCTTCCACGCTCACGGTGTATTCCACTTCCGCGGCGCCTTTCTGCGTCTTCAATTCGTGCGTTTTCTGACGGACGAACCTGCCAAAATCCTCGAAGCTCGGCGTCCCGCCGGTTTCTCCCGTGGAATTTCGCGCTTCGACAAGCTTGCGGTAAAGCTGCTCGACGCGCTCCTTCTCCCGCTCCGGATCGCGAAGGGCCATCGAGTACCCCGCAGATGCGGCTTGGCGTCGCGTCTCTGGCGCAGGCGCCGGAGGGTGTTGCGTCTTGGCGCGCTCGGCCTCAATCTCTCGCGCCGCCGCGCCGAAATGCCGGTGCGTCACGCCCTCCTCGCGTTCCTTCAATTTCTTTCGCCAGATTTCGCAGTATTTCGCGAAGGTTTGCGCAATGTTCGTGTATCGGAATCGCTGCGAGTTATTCATGTCCGTGGCGCGATCGCCATATTTCTTGATGATCGTTTCCACGCGCCATTGCGTGTCCGCGGGCGGGCGTTTGCGTCCGCCACCGAAGTATTGTTCATACTCGATCTTCAGTTGGCGGATGTCTTTTTCGAGTTGGGCGAGATCTTCCTCAGCGGTTGCGGCCATAATCGACGGGTAAGGAAAGGCTCCTCGCACCATCCTAAAATTGCCCGATTCCGATGGTCAACGGCGCCGTAAAAGGCTGTGCCCGAAGGGTATTTGTCCGCTCCGACGGCCCAACGGCAGGTTGCTTCGGCGCGGGGCGTATGCTGAAATAGCTCTATTATGGCCTCTCCTTCGCGGCGCGCGGCCAAAGTGCAGGATGACCAGGCAGCGGCTTTCCGTCAAATCCCCGGCGTCGATGAACTCTTGAACCAGCCGAAAATCGCGGAACTCATTCGCCGTGCGGGACGCGAAACCGTGGTCGCCGTTGCCCGCGAAGTGCTGGATGGCATCCGCAAAGACCTTGCGGATTCGCCCGCAGAAGGCCAAAACTCACGCGCAGTCGCTGTGCCAGAAATCGAAGCGCAAATTGTCGCGCGCGTCGAATGCAAACTCGCGCCGTCGCTCCGCAGGGTCATCAACGCAACTGGCGTCGTCCTGCACACCAACCTCGGCCGTGCGCCGTTGTCCAAGGCCGCGACGGAACACATCGCCACCACGGCCTCCGGCTATTCCAATCTCGAATATGATCTCGATGCTGGCGCGCGCGGCAAGCGCGACGTTCACACCAACAAGCTCGTCGCGGAGATGGTCGGCGCCGAAGCCGCCATCGTCGTCAACAACAATGCCGCCGCTGTTTTCCTCGTGCTGAATACGCTGGCGAAAGGTGCGGAAGCCATCGTTTCGCGCGGAGAACTGATTGAAATTGGCGACGGATTTCGCATCCCCGACATCATGGCCGAAAGCGGCGCCGAATTGCGCGAAGTCGGCACGACGAATCGCACGCGCCTCGCCGACTACGAACGCGCCATCACCGATCGCACCCGGCTCCTTCTGCGCGTCCATCCTTCGAATTTCCGCATCGTCGGTTTCAGCAAACGGCCGGAGCTCGAAGAACTCGTCGCGCTCTCTCTCCGCTTCCACATCCCTCTCGTGGAAGATCTCGGCTCCGGTTGCCTGACCGATTTATCCGCATCGGGCATTGAGGAACCGGTCGCCCGCAAGAGCTTCGAGGCTGGCGTGGACATCGTCACCTTCAGCGGTGACAAATTGCTCGGCGGTCCGCAGGCGGGAATCATCGCGGGCAAGAGGGAAATCGTCGAGCGCATCCGCCGCAATCCTCTTTTTCGCGCTCTGCGTGTCGATAAACTCACCGTCGCGGCGCTCGAAGCCACGCTGCAGGCCTATCGCCGCGGCGCATTGGATGAAATCCCCGCGCTGCGCATGATTCGCATGTCCGCCGCCGAGGTCAGTCGTCGCGCCCGCGCGTTTGTCGAAAACTTACGCGATAAATTGCCCGTCGGCGCCACGCTTGAGGTTCGCCCCGGATTCTCCGTGATTGGCGGCGGCTCGACTCCGGCTCAGAATCTGCCGGCAACCCTGGTCGCCGTACACAGCCCGCATCATTCCGCAACTTCGCTGGAAGAACGCCTGCGCAAGCCGTTTGCTGGAACGCCGGTGATTTCGCGCATCGAAGACGATCGCGTGCTGCTCGATCTGCGAACTGTACTGCCCGAAGAAGAAGAGACCCTTGCTGCTGCGCTCGCGACGGCTCTGTCTTAAGATAATATGGCAAGAGACAAAAGTGTTGCCGATCGTAGCCTGCCGCAGGCAGGCTTTCGCCGCGATGTGATCCACAATTGAGGGGCGTTTGCGCGTGAGCTGTGTAAAAGCTTTGTGGGTCGTGGCTTTAGCCACGACGTAAGCCTCATCGTGTTTGTCTTCTCAGGGGTTTTAACCCCTGAGGTTACGTTGTCGAGCCTCGCGGCTCCTTGTTACAGACGATTAATGCAGCTCGCCACGCACGCCGCGCCGAATCCGTTGTCGATGTTCACCACGCTGACATTCGAAGCGCAGCTATTCAGCATGGCAAATAGCGCTGCCAGTCCCCCAAAACTCGCCCCGTAACCAACGCTCGTCGGCACGGCAATCACCGGCGCGCCCACCAGCCCTGCCACCACGCTCGACAGCGCTCCTTCCATCCCTGCCGCGCAGATAATCACGCGCGCCGAAGTCAATTTCTCTCGATGTTTCAGCAAGCGGTGCAGTCCCGCCACGCCCACGTCGTAGATCGCCTCCGCGCGGTTGCCCATCATCTGCGCGCTCACCAGCGCCTCTTCCGCCACGCGAATGTCGCTCGTCCCCGCCGTCACCACGAGAATCAATCCCTTGCCTGTAATCTTCTTGCTTCGCTCGATGGTGATCGCGCCCGATGTCGCAAAAAATTTCGCCTGCCGCGAAATTTTTCGCACTCGCTGATAAATTTTCTTGTCGGCTCGCGTGATCAAAATGTTGTGCGACGACTTCGCTCGCAGCATCCCGCGCACAATCTCCGCCACCTGTTCCGGCGATTTCCCCGCGCCGAAAATCACCTCCGGATAGCCCTGCCGCAGCTCGCGGTGATGGTCGATCCGCGCGAAGCCAAGATCCTCGTACGGCAAATGCTTCAGTCGTTCGACCGCCCGCTCCGCCGACACCCGCCCCTTCTGCACCGCCTCCATCAGTTCGCGTATGTCTTCTGCATTCACCGTTGTACTCTTCCATTCAATTTGCGACCGTGCATTCTAGCATCCGACGCACGGCTAGCTCGAAGTTTTACATCCGTCCCGTGATAGCATCTCGACGATCCGAGCGCGAAAAGATGGAGGCAACAATGATGCGTCGAATATGGTTGGCATTAGTTGTTCTCTCGTTTCACCCAGCAATCTCAACTGCTGCCCAAGCCGAGTTGACAAGAGTGCATAATGGTTTCTTGAAAGCGGCAGATTACACCGATATGAATCCAGACAGTCGACGCGCATACGCTATGGGCCTACTTGACGGAATCTACATCGCTCCATACTTCGGGGCACCCGACAACAACAAAGCGCTCGTTAGGATTGCCACCTGTGTCGAGGGAATGAAAGCGTCGCAGGTGGCCGCCATTATCGAGAAATATGTGCGCGACCATCCTGAGCAATCCAAGCAGGACCTGAAAGATGTTGGATATAATGCGATGCTCGAAGCGTGTCCGATTAGACCGACCACAATTCCCTAGGCATCTACGTAGAAAGGCATATGGCTGATATATTCATAAGCTTTATTCACGAAGATAAGAAAATAGCGGAGGCCGTCAAGCACTTTCTTTACGAAAAGCTCGAGACCAAAAGCAATGTCTTTTTGGCAGACGAATGGACAATTTATGCAGGCGAAGATTGGCTTAAGAGAATCAAGGAAGAGCTGAAACCCGCGAGAGTGGTCGTTCTTATTATGAGCAGTGAGGCGACTAGCAGACCTTGGGTGAACTTTGAAGCTGGTGCCGCGTGGCTCGCAGATAAGGCAATCGTTCCGGTCTGTATCGGCGGCTTACGAGCAGAATGCTTGCCCAAACCTTACTCCAATTTTCAGGCCTTGAGTTTAGAAGACGATCATGGGCCGTACTATCTTGTGGCCTCCATTCACCACCACCTTAAGCCAACAAGCATCGGGCCTGTCCCATTTCGACTGACTGATCCGGCCGTTAGGAAACTTCGTAACGCCCTCAAGCCCGGCGACCCTGATCGAGCGCGATGACTCCTTCCGAGACCATCACTGTAGGCATCACCGGAGCGAGCGGCGCAATCTATGCGCAAGCCATGATCCGCGCACTCGACCGCGACTCGCGCGTCTCCCGCGTCTACGTTGTCGCCAGCGACGCCGGTTTGCGCCTCATCTCGACCGAACTCGGCATCGTCGCGCAGGAACACAAAAAACTCGCCTCGCTCCTGACCGGAACGCCCGCGAAAAAATTTGAATGCCTGCCGAATAAAGACATCGGTGCATCCATTGCCTCCGGCAGCGCCGCCGTCGATGGCATGGTCATCATTCCTTGTTCCGCCGGAGCGCTCGGCGCTATTGCTTCCGGCACAAGCGACGATCTGCTCGCTCGCGCCGCCGATGTCTGCCTGAAGGAGCGTTGCAAGCTCGTCCTCTGCCTCCGCGAGACGCCGCTCAATCGCATCCATCTCGAAAACATGCTCCGCGTCCACGACGCCGGCGCCATCGTCATGCCCGCCATGCCTGCGTTTTACTACGCGCCGCAATCCATCGGCGAAATGGTCGAGCAGTTCGTCTGCCGCGTCCTCGCGCAGCTCGGCTTGCCGCAGGAAGAGCAATTTCGCTGGTCCGGCGGAGCAAAAAAGCAATGACGCGCTCGCGCATTCGCACCGTGCTCGAAATGATCAAGTTCGAGCACTCCGTCTTCGCGTTGCCCTTCGCGCTCGTCGGCGCATTGCTCGCGGAACGCACCGGCCGCGCGGGCTGGCCTGCTGCGCGCACTCTCGCCTGGCAGCTCGCCTGGATCGTCGTCGCCATGGTCGGCGCGCGCTCCGCCGCCATGACCATGAATCGCATCGCTGACGTGCGCTACGACGCCGCGAATCCGCGCACGCAAAACCGCGCGTTGCCGAAAGGCGATCTCACCGTGCGATTCGCCTGGACGTTCACGCTCATCTCCGCCGCCATCCTCGTCATCGCCGCTTGGCAACTCAATCGCCTCGCGCTCGAACTCTCCCCCGTCGCTCTCGCGATTCTGTTCCTCTACTCGTACACCAAGCGCTTCACCGGCTGGTCGCACATCGTCCTGGGATTCTGCCTCGGTATTTCTCCTGCCGCCGCGTGGATCGCCGTTCGCGGCTCGCTCGACCCGCGCATGCTTATCCTCTGCGCCGCCGTCACGCTATGGGTCGGCGGCTTCGACGTCCTCTATGCCTGCCAGGACGTCGAATTCGACAAGCAAGCCGGCCTCTACTCGATTCCCAAGCGCTTCGGCGTCGCCGGCGCGCTCGCCATCGCGCGCGTCATGCACGTCCTCATGGTTTTGCTGCTCGCCTGGCTCGCCTGGAGCTTCGCCTTGGCCTGGCCTGCCTGGGCGGGAATCGTCGTCGTCGCCGCGCTGCTCGCCTACGAGCATTCGCTTGTCAAACCGAACGACCTCAGCAAAATCAATGCTGCGTTTTTCACCATCAACGGCTATATTAGTTTGTTGTTCCTGATTTTCTGGGGCGCAGCCGTTCTAGTGACGGGTTTCTAATGCCCTAAATCAGCTCGATGCCGGTTTTCAGGGGGTCGGAGCTTCAGCTCCGACGTTAAACTTCGGTTTTGGTGGGGCTTTAGCCCCTGAAGAGCATTCACCACGGAATCTAAGCGCTTTACACATGAACACGCAACTTCACATAACCGACAGCCGCCTCGAGCCCATCGCGCAAAAAGTCCTCGCCGGTGAGCGTCTTTCCGCCGCCGACGGCCTTGCGCTCTATTCCTCGAGCGATCTTCTCGCCATCGGCTGGCTCGCCAATCACGTCCGCGAGAAGCGCCACGGCAACGTCTGTTATTTCAATGTCAATCGTCACATCAATCCCACGAACGTCTGCGGCGCGCACTGCAAGCTCTGCGCCTTTGGCCGCGACAAGAACGCCAGCGGCGCTTACACCTACTCTCTCGACGAAATCTGGCATCGCGCCGCACAGGGCGTCTCGGAAGGCGCCACGGAGTTTCACATCGTCGGCGGCCTGCATCCCGATTTGCCGTTCGATTTCTATCTCGAGATGATTCGCGGCCTCAAGCAGCGCTTCCCGCAAGTCCATCTGAAAGCCTTCACCATGGTCGAAGTCGGATTCTATTCGCGCATCTCCAAACTCTCGATTCGCGACACGCTTCTCGCCATGAAAAACGCCGGCGTCGATTCTCTCCCCGGCGGCGGCGCGGAAATTTTCAATCCGCGCGTGCGCAAAATCATCTGCGACCACAAAACCAGCGGCCGCATGTGGCTCGACATCGCCCGCACTGCGCATCAGCTCGGCTTGCGCTCCAACGCCACCATGCTCTACGGCCACATCGAGACCGCCGAAGAGCGCGTCGAACACTTGCTCCTTCTCCGCGAATTGCAGGACGAAACCAAAGGCTTCCAAACTTTCATCCCTCTCGCGTTTCATCCCGACAATACTGGCCTCGACTTCTGCCCCAAGCCCACCGGCTTCGACGATTTGAAGACCATGGCCATCTCTCGCCTGCTCCTCGACAATTTCGATCACATCAAGGCCTACTGGATCATGCTCACGCCGAGCATCGCACAAATCGCTCTGCGTTTTGGCGCCGACGACATCGACGGCACGGTCATCGAAGAAAAGATTTATCACGATGCCGGCGCCACCACTCCGCAGCACATGACTCGCGCCAGCCTCGAACGCCTCATTCGCGCCGCCGGCCGCATCCCTTTCGAGCGCGACACCATGTACAACGCTGTCGACCGCTCCAAAATGCCCGCCGCCCCCAACGCCAACCGCACCGCCGACTTCATCCCGCAAACCTCGCTTTCCCTCAACGTTTAGAACTTTATGAATCAAACGCTTTCGATCTTTGCCGTGTGTGTTCTATTTGCGTTTTCGGCCGGACGCACGAGCGCGCAGACGCCCATCGCACAAACGAAAGTCTGGCAACCATCACCCGGACACACCCAAATCGCCATCTGGCCAGCCACGCCGCCCGATGCGCAGCCTGTTCCTGGCCCGGAGTCCGTGCAAACGGATACAAAGTCTTTGATCGCCGGCAAGCCGACGACGAGCGTGACCAACGTCACGCGGCCCACGATGACTGTCTATTCGCCAGCGAAAAACAGTACAGGCGTTGCAGTTGTCGTCTTCCCCGGCGGAGGCTTCGAGGAATTGGCCATCGACCTGGAAGGCACCGAGGTCTGCGGCTGGCTGACCTCCAGGGGAATCACCTGCGTGCTGCTGAAGTATCGTGTACCCAGCTTGCCTTATGACTGGCGCTGCGATTGCCGTCCTCATAATCAGATGATATCGATGCCGTCGCTCGAAGACGCGCAGAGGACCATGGGCCTGGTGCGCTTTCACGCTGCGGAATGGCATATCGATTCGCACAAGATCGGAGTCCTCGGTTTCTCAGCGGGCGGTTATCTGATCGCCGAAATCAGCACGCATTATGATCACCGCTTCTATAAGCCTGTCGATGCAGCAGACAAAGAAAGCTGCCGCCCGGATTTTGCCGTTGGCGTTTATCCCGGGCATCTATGGGTCTCTGGCGGCACTTACAAATTGAACCCCAATGTTCCGGTCACGCGGCAAACGCCTCCAACATTTTTGGTCCAGGCCGAAGACGACAATGTGGACGGCGTGAACCAGTCCGTGGCGTACTACATCGCGCTGAAGGACGCTGGTGTTCCTGTGGAGATGCATTTGTATGCGCATGGCGGACACGCATTTGGCCTGCGGCGCACAAATCTTCCGATTACCGAGTGGCCGCTGCTCGTGGAAAAATGGCTCGCAACGATCGGAATGATTTCGACGTCGAATTGATAGCTTTCCTCATGAAAATCCTACGCGTTCGTCAATCTGCGCGCCGGCCTCCTCGCGCTGAATCTTTGCTGCGCGATTTTAGCTGGCTCGAATACCATAAGGCTCTGAATCCAATCCCGCCGCCTGTAATCAAATGAATGATTTTTCGCGGAAAGGAAACACTATGCCCACTCCTCCAGTCGTTTCGTCAATTCTGCAAGCTATTGGGAACACTCCTGTGGTCAAGTTGCGGAAACTCACCTCGCGCACCGGCGCCGACGTGCTCGTCAAGCTCGAATACTACAATCCCACCGGCTCCTACAAAGACCGCATGGCCGCGGCGATGATTGAAGGTGCCGAGCGCCGCGGCGATCTGAAGCCCGGAATGCGCGTCACCGAGTACACGGGAGGCAGCACCGGCTCGTCGCTCGCATTGGTTTGCGCCATGAAAGGATATCCGTTCACCCCCGTTTCCTCTGACGCCTTCGCCCGCGAGAAGCTCGACACCATGCGCGCCTTTGGCGCGGACCTTGAGATCATCCCCAGCGAAAACGGCCAGCTCACTCCCGCTCTTTTTCGCACCATGATCGGCAGAGCAGAAGAGCTCTCGCATGACCCTGGCGTTTTCTGGACCGATCAATTCCATAACAACGATGCCATCGAAGGGTACAAAGGCATCGGCCGCGAACTTCTCGAGCAGGTCGGCGAAATCGCGGCCTTCTGCGCGGCTGTGGGAACCGCCGGGATGCTGTGCGGCGTGTCGCGCGCGTTGCGCGCCGCCGGAAGCCGCGCCCACATTGTCGCACTCGAACCCGCATCTTGCCCCGTGCTCACCACCGGCAAGAATGGCCCTCATCGCGTGGATGGCATCGCTCCGGGATTCGTCCCGCCTCACCTCCGCCGCGAAGACTACGATGAAGCGCGCGCCATTGAAGAATCCGAGGCCCGCGAAATGGCCCGCCGGCTCGCGAGGGAAGAAGGTATTTTCACGGGAACTTCCACCGGCATGAATGTTGCCGCCGCGCTCAAGCTCGCCCAGGAATTCCAGCCTGGCCAAATTGTCGCTACTGTTGCCGTGGACACCGGCTTGAAATATCTCGCTGGAGATCTTTTCGCGCACTGAACGTCAATAACGCCGCTCAGCCGAGACTCGCGATGTCCTTGCCGCGGAAATCCTCGTCAGGGCACGGCTTTTCACCCAGAGGAACGAAGGGCAGCCGTGCCGTTCGCTGGAGATCTTTTCGTGCACTGAACGTTAATAACGCCGCTCAGCCGAGACTCGTGGTGTCCTCGCCGCAGAAATCCTCGTCAGGGCACGGCTTTAGCCGTGCCGTTCGCCCGCGCAAGATCTAGCGGCTTTAGCCGCTGAGGTGGGTCGGTTTTCTTTTTTCAGTTCTCGCTGACTTCAGTCGTTGCGCGCTCCTTTTTTCTATTCACTCGAAACAACTCCCACCCCAGCCACGCATAAAACGGCGCGTACTCCAGCCAAATCATCAGCGGGCTCCAATGCCATTCGCCCAAAATGCGATAACGAATCAGCACGCTGTACGACAAAAACTGCAAAACCGTCAGCAGCAGCCACGCCGGATTCGGAAAAAAGCACAAGAACGGAATGATCCACGTGAAATACCACGGATACGCATTCGGCGTGAGCATCAGAATCGCGCCAAAAATCAGATACGCCGCGCGCTCCGGCTCCAGCCGCCTCGCCGCCGCCCACAACGCCAGTCCAGCCACAATTCCTTCGCCGATTCCCGCCGCCCAATCCGCATTTCCGCTGAACACGCGCAAAACTGAAAACAGACTCGCGTTGTTGTCCTGCCAGTGCGCGGAAAAATACGCCAGCGTCGCCGGAATCTGCGCCAGCGCGGCGCGATACGGCCAAAAGCAAATCCCGGCCAGTGCCGCAGACCCGATTCCCGCGGCCCAGGAAATTCGCGTCTGTGGCCAGCCCGCTCGCCGCAGCCACAGCGGAAATAGCGTCGCCGGAAAGACCTTGAGCAGCGCCGCCGCGGCCAGCAGAATCGTTGACACTCCTATCCGCGACCGTATAATCAAGAGCGCTGCCAGCAGCGCGGCCAGGGCCAGCGCGTCGCTGTGCCCCGTACCCGCGAATTCGATGATGACCAGCGGATTCCAGGCGTAAATCGCCAGGCGAAAGTTCCGGTTCGTGCTGGACCTCAGGCACCCAGCCAGCAGGAAAACAGCCAGCAGATCGGCGAAAAAGAACGGAAGCTTGAACGCGATTGTCCCTGGCAGATACCGTGCCGCCATTTTGAAGACCATCTCGGCGAGCGGCGGATAAACGTTGGGCATATCGTGAGCGGGCAGCGCGTGTCCCAGCGGCGTAACGTGTGCGCCCAGCGCCAGCGTATCCGGACTGGCGATGTAGGGGTTGTAGCCGGCGAGCTGAATGTCGCCGTCCCAGTGGTAGCGGTGAGGATCGTCGGAGAGCGTCGGCGCCAGCGGCAGAAGCGTCAGCCGAAAAAGCGTCGCGCTAATCAGGATGATCCACAGTGCGGTGCGATTGCCGCGCGAATCGCCCGGCGAATGTTCGAGTCCGTAGAGGACGATGAAGTAGACGATTCCTCCGCCGAGGCCGATTGCAATTGTGGCGATGACATGAGCTTCCAGGTCGGCGAAGCGGTAAAGAATGAGAAACAGCAGCTCGAGAACGATGAAGCCGGCGAGTGCGATGGCGCCACCCGAAAGTCGGGCGCGGCGAGTCATGCGAGGGTAAATCGGACGTGAATTTTTATTCCATCACGGCGCCGCTGGCTGCGATTGCCGCGAATCCTTTCACGGATTATCTGCGCAAGCTCACCAATCGCACCTTCAGCGGAATTTATCAGCCCAACGCTTTCGATCTGGCCATGATGATTCCGTATTTCATCGTGCTCGTCATCCTGGCCGCGTACGGAATCTACCGCTACGTCCTGGTCTACAATTTTTATCGTTACCGCCATAACGTTCCCGGCCCGCCGCCTCCGATCGTCGAATGGCCCAAGGTTACCATACAGCTTCCCATCTTTAATGAGCGCTACGTCGCCGAACGCCTCGTCGATTGCGTCGCGCAATTCGATTATCCGCGTGAAAAATTTCAGATTCAGCTCCTCGACGATTCTACCGACGAAACGAAAGACGTCGCACGCGCGTGCGTCGAACGCCATCAACAGCTCGGCGTGCCCATCGTTTACATTCACCGCGAAAATCGCGAGGGTTTCAAAGCCGGCGCGCTGCAAGAAGGCTTGAAAACTGCCACCGGCGATCTGGTGGCCATCTTCGACGCCGATTTTCTTCCGCCCGCCGATTTTCTGCGGCGCACCGTTCCTTATTTCGCCGATCCCCGGCTGGCCATGGTGCAAACGCGCTGGAGTTACATCAACCGCGATTATTCCGCGCTTACCGAAGCCGAAGCCATTCTGCTCGATGGCCATTTCGTCATCGAACACGGCGCGCGGTATCGCCGCGGCTCATTTTTCAATTTCAATGGCACCGGCGGCGTCTGGCGCCGCGCCGCCATCGAAGACGCCGGCGGCTGGCAACACGACACGCTCACCGAGGACACCGATCTTTCCTATCGCGCGCAGCTTCGCGGCTGGCATTTCCTCTATTTGCCGGAGATCGACTGCCCCTCGGAACTCCCCGTGGAAATGAACGCCTTCAAATCCCAGCAAGCGCGCTGGGCCAAGGGCTTGATGCAGACAGCCATCAAAATTCTTCCGCGCGTCCTGCGTTCCGATGAGCCCGGCTACGTGAAGGCCGAAGCTTTTTTTCACCTCACCGCCAACATCAGCTATCCGTTGATGGTGATTCTTTCTGTGATTTTGCTTCCCGCCATGATCGTGCGTTTTTATCAGGGCTGGTTTCAGATGTGTCTCATCGACTTGCCGCTTTTCCTCGCCTCCACGTGCTCGATTTCCAGTTTTTATCTCGCGTCCGAGCGCATCCTCTACCCGAAGACCTGGTGGCGCTCGATTCTCTATCTTCCTTTTGTCATGGCCGTGGGCATCGGCCTTTCGGTGCGCAATGCCGTCGCCGTCATCGAAGCGCTCTTCGGCAAGCAATCCGAATTTGTCCGCACGCCGAAATACAAAATTGACCGCAACGATCGCGGCGCGTGGCTCAAGCGCAAATATCGCAAACGCGCCGGCTGGATTCCTTACGCTGAAGTGCTCCTCGGCTTGTATTTTGCCGCCACAGTCCTCTACGCCGTTCAAAACGAGAACTACATCACGATCCCGTTCCTTTTGCTGTTCGTTTGGGGTTATCTCTACACCGGCTTGATGTCTCTGGGGCAGGGTTTGTTCGACCGTATTCGCCTCGGCCGCGTCCCGGAGCCCGCCGAAGTTCGCGCCGCTGCCACCGGCGCCCCCGGCTTCTGAGGTTCGTAAGAAAACCTTGCGGGAGCGCGCGAGATCTCTCTTGTCGCTTGCAGTTTCTTGGCGCAAGCGCGCGTTGACCATTTGCGGCGAGGCCCGATATAATAAAGCCTCAAAATCGAACGATTCGCGGGAAAAGCTTCCACACGCTGCGACAAGCAGGAAGTTCCCAAACAGAATCAGGAGCATCGCATGGTCAAGGCAACACAACTGCGCCCAGGGATGATCATCCAGCACGAGGGCGACCTCTATACTGTTTTTAGCGTCGAGCATCGCACGCCGGGGAACAAGCGCGGCTCGATGCAAACCAAGATGCGCAGCCTGCGCACCGGCTCGATCATCGACTATCGCTTCCGCGCTGAGGAATTTGTGGAGCGCGCGATTATGGACGAAGTCGAATTCGAATTTCTTTACGGCGACGCGACCGGCTACCACTTCATGAACTCGCAAACCTACGAGCAGATCTCGCTCGATAAAGAGCTTCTCGGCGAAACGACCGATTACTTGATCCCCAACCTTCCCGTCAGCATCGAGTTCTACGAAGGCAAGCCCATGGGCGTGCTGCTGCCGGATACGGTGGACCTGACCGTGACGGCCACGGAGCCGACCATGCAGAAGGCCACGGCCAGCGCCGTCGGGAAGCCGGCGACGCTGGAGACTGGGCTGGTCATCACCGTCCCGCCGTTCGTCAACGAAGGCGACAAGGTCAAAGTTGACACCTCGGAAGGCCGCTACATCCAGCGCGTCTGACACTCCAGATTGAGCGATTTTTGCGGGGCAGGGCGCCGTGGAGAACCGGCGTCCCTGGTACTCGCCTGCCCGTAAGTGATAGTGTCCGAAATCGTAAAATTTTTCAAAAAGTCGAAAGAATAAGCGATTAGGAACGGGTCCGGGTGTTTGTTTTGTGTAAGTTAGGGTCAGTTCTAATTCTTCATAGGACAAGCGATTAGAATTGACTTTCGAAAGAGTTACGGGTGGCTTGGGGCGGGACGGGAGGACTAGGCGGAGAGGAAACTCCACCGTGAGCCTCTTGCGGATGCTGTGAGAGCCGAGTTGCTGATGTTGACCATACGCTACACTTGTAGCAGATATTGGTTGCATTGTCAACAAGGAGGCGCGTGTATTTTTCGCTTTCAGACGATCTTACAGCAGCTCAAAACTTCGAGGGCGACACTGTCGCATGGGAGGGCGCAAGGATGAGATGCGTGACATGAGGGATGATCCGCGTCCCCGCCCTTGTGCTGTCTGCATGCGACGGGTTGCTTGGTAGGTTTCTATCCGGCGTGGAATTTGGAACCAGCTTCGAACTTGGCTTTGCAGCATACGACAATGGTCCAGGTTCCACGATCGATGAGAGATCTACGACAGCAATGCCATCTCCGTTGACGCCTGTGATGACTATCAACTTGTTGTCCTGGCCGTCCTCAACGAGTGCATCGTAATTTGTAGAGAGAGCAAACGGCAGCGCAATCCGATTGAGCAGGGTCCCGAGTCGCCCATCAAAAACATCGATGCCATTCGTCGACGGCTGGAATAGCAAGGTGCCATCTGGACTGAACTTCGTGCCATAAACGTACGAAATAGCCAGCGCTTCTCGGTCGTTCATCACCAAGGACGATTCAGCATTGAGGCTAGTATCGTAAAGGTAGCTGGATGCTTCAACCTGTGTTTGATTATTTGAAAGAGCCAAATCGTAGTTGCCGTAGCAGCAACCTTGGTCAACTGTCGGAGGTGAAACGGCATCCGTAGCAGTATCAATATCGAAAACATAGCCGTCGTTGTTGAAAAAAACGTGGCTATCGTCCGAACTGATTTCAGTTCTAGAATACAAATCATTAGATCCGCCGAGCGAGTCAAGGCCGGGGTCACCGTTCCCAAGAGCAGTCAAGGTCCCTGTGTTCGTGTCCAGTTGGTAGAATCCGTTCGCGCCGGATACCCCCTCTACTGCGACAGCGAAGTAGACAATTCCTGTGTCACTTATAGCAATGCCGACAGGTTGGATTGTGACGCCCGACTGAGACGGACCGGCAAAGGTTTGTATGGAAGAGGTATTCGAGGTGTCGATGAGGTAAACAACGTCGGCCTGAGCGTCGGTGACGGCCAACTTGCTGCCATCCGGCGAGAGCGCGATTCCCCAGAGCCTCTGAGTGAGCCCAGCTGGAGCCGGGATGTTGATGGGAGCTAGCCATTGGCCCTGCGTCAGCGAGAAGACACGAAGGCAATTGTTGTCAGTGAAGTAATAGAGATCACGTGCAGAATCGTAGATGCCCTGCACCAACTGTGAACCCGGGAGCGGGTATTGCTGAGTAGCCGGAAGGTAGCTCAAGGCGCCCGACGCCACAGCCAAGCCTGAGCTTGAGGCCACTGTCACATCGGCGGAAGCTCCGGACGTACCTTGCGGGATCGTGTAGTAAACAGACTGCAAAAGGAAAGGTGGGGAGAGGAGATTGTAAGCGTTGGCATTAAAACTGACAACTGTGGCAGGCATGCCACCCACAGTAATACTCAAATTCGTTGGGATCGTCGTCGCGGTCGTCGAACCAAACCCATAACCGAATACCACGCCGGTTCCACCTCCATCGGCAGTTGAGACGTTGGGCGTGACTTCCAGAATCGTTGGGCCATAGCTGAGGCCGTCGGCAATGAGCTGCATGCCACCATCATCCGCAAAAAGATACACAGGAACTGCGCCCGGATTTCCAGGTGGAGTTGTCACGTTTATGTTTCCATTGTTTGTTGACGCAGAAGAAGCTGTGTTACCCCCGAAATACACGCTGGGGTTTAGATTCGCCGTCGTGGGCAAACCCCATTGCACCGCGGTCCCGCCCGCGGTCGGACCAGTTGCAGGGCTAAGGTAGGCGTTGACAAACATGGTGCCAACTGGACCCGTTCGCAAAGTGGTGGTATCCAGAAAACCAAGACCCTCCTCCATCGGACCAACGAGGAGTCCCGTGCCATCGGAGAATTCATAATTGGGATTAGCCGACGGCCCCACATTTCCCCCGCCACTCGTCGGTTCAACTACGATGTTCGGTAACCATCCGGTCTGTTGGCCTGTCACGACGCTGTATGCATAAACCATTGAAACACTCGGAACAAAGAGAGTCTGTGAGTCTGCGCTAAACACAAGATTGGAGGCCGAACTCGTATCGCCTGCGACGGCAAACTGACTCACTTTCGCAAGGGTATGCGCATTATAGAGAACGACCTGCCCTGGATAGATGGGAAGAGCGATGTAATTCCCATCGGGAGATAATACAATTCTGTAAATAAGAGAGGATTCACTTACGATATGCTGGCCTTGTCCTGTCGTGGCATTGACTTCGCAAACCGTGCTGTCGCTATCGATGCTGCCGAGAATCACTGTGGAACGGTCCGCGCTTAAAGCGAATCCCCCAATGTTTCCCATCATATCTCCGCAAACCTGCGACATCGGTACGCTGCTAGAACCGTAGATCGTGATGGAATTGTTGGCTGGATTCCAGACGCCGAACCCACCTGAGCCGTCGACGCTGGGGATGCCACCGGCCGCGCCGAGCAGGGCGACGCTGCCGTTTGAAAGCGGCAGAGCAATCAACGACTGAAACCCGGAAGGCCCGATCTGTGAAGCCATATATCGCTGAGTCACCGTCATGGTCACGGGGTTGATGGTGTAAACGTCACCAATCATTGTTCCGACGTACAGTGTGCTGCCGTCTGGTGTTTGATCGATTCCGTAAGCGCCCGGCACAACCATACTGCCAATTTCCGTCTCCGTGGCCGAATCGAACACAAAAACCCTGTTGCCATCTGGGTCGGTAACAAAAAAGCGGGAAGTCGCGTTGTTGAAGACCTCCCAGTGTGTGTTTACCGAATAACCGTATTCCGTGACAGCATCGGAGCGGAGATAGCGCGTCCGCGTTGGCAAGTTCTCGACCGTTTCTTGGGAAACAGAAACATTCAAGCTGGCAGAATGGCTGAGTGAGCCGGATGCACCTGCAAAGGTAACTGTTGTCGTCGTGGTGACGGGTGCACCTTCGGACGCAAACAATACGACCGTCTGCGCGTTACCCGGAGCAATACTAAAGCTAGCCGGTGACGCCGTGACACCGGCAGGCAATCCGCTTACCTGCACGGAGATTGCAGAATTAAATCCGTCAATCGCCGACCCGGTGACGGAAACTTCTGATCCATTGTTCGGGAAAAGGCTTACAGTCTGCGGATTTACAGCCAGCGCAAAATCTGGGGTCGCCGGCGGAGGTGGAGGTGATTGCTGTTGACTGCTGGCGCCGCCACCGCACGAGCAGCACAGCAAAACAATGAAAAACAGGACAGGGAATGGGCTGGCCCGGTAGCTCATGGGAATAGGATTTTGTCGATGAAATTTGAGAAGGAAATACTACCTTTTGAGTAGATTCGCGTCAAGATAAACCATCTAGGCGCTGCAGAGGATTGGCGAGCGGCGCTGGGTGCTAAAAGGCGCGGGGGGAGGCGGCGTCGGCGGCAACGCGCTCAGGTTGATAGAGGCATTACGAAAAAAGTGAGGGCGCGATGGCGGTGAAGCCGTCGCGCCCTCAAAATCGAGCCGTAAGTTTACAGGCTTTACGGGTCAATCAGGCGACTCAATCGCCTTGCGGCAAATGCGTCTTCCAAACTGATGCGTCAACCTGCGAGCCTCATCGCCCAATCAACCGTTGTCAGAAGCCCGAAAGCCGCTGCGAACGGCGAAGCG
>JASHRL010000408.1 GCA_030037355.1 Candidatus Acidiferrales bacterium
GGTTTTCCAGGCTGCTAGATACTGTGTACCATAGAGTCAACTAGAAGTCAAGGAAAAACTATATTTTAGAACTGTGCCTCGATGATTTTGCTGTTCCCACCCTTTGCAAGAACCGCAAAGGATGGGCCACCCGCCCAACGGCTTCCAGAAGAGAAAATCATCGGCGACGTTGGACGAGGTCCACGTTGCCAGTTAACGGATTGCAGTCTGTACATTTCCTGTTTGGTGGTTCGGCGAGCGGGTAATGGTGTTGTTCCAACCAAGCATTAGCCTGACGCGTCGCTTCCGCCTCTTGTGCTGGGGTGAGCTTGAGAAAGGGTCGAATATCGATTTCATCGCCACAGAGGGTGCCGTTTTCGTTCGCCTGATCACTGATTAGCACCCACTCCAGCGAGAGAACAAGGTTCTTGGCAATTCCTTCGCCACGCATGTAATCAAGCGCAAAGTTGCAAGATCCATAGGCACTACCCTGCTCCGCGCTCTTGCGAAACCACTCCGCAGCTTCTCTCACATTTTTCCGGGTTCCAATGCCCGCTGCCAGGTTAACGCCTATTGCGTTCTGAGAGGAAGCGTCACCCAAATTGGCGCCATTCAGGAACCATTGGTCGGCTTTGCTATGGTCGCTGCCATCGTAGGCCATTCCGATCTCGTAGGCCGCTTCAGGATCGCCCGCCGAATATGCTTTCTTGAACCAGTAGAGAGCTAGAGCCTCGTTCGTTTGGGAGGCACACCCGGCGGTCCCGATGTACTGGCGTCCCAGCTCGGTCATCGCCGGCGCGTAGTCTTGGGCGATAGCCTTGTTGAGCTGCAAGGAAACCTCTTTGCAATCGACCAACTTCCAACTTGAGGTGCCCGTAAGCTCCAATTCTGTGCTTGCCAAATAATACTCCGCCGCGGCCGAACCCTCATTCGCCGCTTTTCTCAGCCAGTAGATCGACGAAGCGTATCCAGCCTGGCTGTCCTTCTCGTGGGCAACGTGCTCGGCAGTGAGGCGGAGTCTCAGCCCCAACAGGACTTGTGACTGGGAATCACCCGACTTGGCTCGTTCAGTCACACCCGACAGTTCTTCAAGAGTCAACGCTCGGGCGGCGGATCGGAGTGCGATGGGACTATCGGTTTGACTAAATGCCCGGGTCCCAAGGATCCCTAGTAAGACGAGGCACCAGAGAATTCGTCGACAGGCTATCGAGCAGCGTTTGCTCGGTGGGTGCCACGCTCGCAACAGCATCACAGTGATTCCGTTCATATCTGCTTTGTGCGCGTGACCAACCCCGAGATTACCCGTCGTGTGCTGCGCTGAGGGACCAACTTCGCGCCGAACGAGCTTTAAGGCCAACTCTGCGCGGATGGACGGCGGTCGAGCCACTGTAGCCTCGGACGCTGGGCACCGGATGAAATCTCTTCGTATTATAGCAGGCGTTACCACAACATCCGAACTGAACGGACGGGCTTTTCGCCAAACAATGGCCTAGAAGGCATGGAGCGGCTGCGGGAGGTTGTTTACCTGGGGACACCTCTTAGTGACGTTATACGCCATCCAAACGGCAAAAGTTTGCCAGCCAAGCAGCTCGCTATACGCGATGAAGACTACGGCGATGCTGACGAGCCACAGAGAAAGTCTGATGAGTCTGCGCTTCAGAGAAAGTTTGGGTTTCGACATGGGGCGTGTGCGCTTCCAATAAAATTTTGAAGTATAGAAGGGTGCGCTTCAATGGACCTGGTTTGTCATATATCGCAGCGATTACTGTACGGACGGGCAGGCCATCAAGATGGGAACTGACTACCTTGCGCGAGTGAAGAAGCGCAAAAGGAAATGGACGTTTGCGGCGTGTTTACGGTACGGCTGCCCTTTGTTCCTTCCTTCCTTCCTTCCTTCGTCAGGGCACGCTCGCCACGGCGAGTAGGCAAAGGCAAAAGAAACAGCAGATTCCTCACACGGCAAAATACGGCCGGTTCGGAATGACAGCGTAAAACGAAGGGCAAAAGCAAATCCGGGCCGCGCGCCCAGGCGGGCAGGCTCGCCTAGGCGAGCAGGTCTCACCGCCGTTCGCGCCTTTTTTACGTTCGCCGCTTGCCCCGGCCACGCGGCAGGGTTCCCTTCGTCCCTCAGGGCAGGCGGAATGACAACGTTAGGGCAAGGCGACGCGATTCGCCGAGAGGCGAGGCAAGGGGAGCAGACCACGCCGATGAAGTAAATGATGAGAACGGTTTTTGGCGACGACTGGTCTTTGAGTCGCCAAACAGTGAATTCGAGGATGTAGTCCTATTGCCGAAAACGGAGGGAGCGGTTATGGTGGGACGAGACGGAGGCTGTTGCGGCGGCGGAACGAGAATTGTGTAGAGAAGCTGCGGCAAAGATATTGGGGAGAGAGGCCGCAGGAAAGATTTGGCGAGCGAAGGCGCGGCAAAGATTTGAGGAGCGAAGGTGCAGCAGGGATTTGACGACGGAGGGCTGCGACAAGGATTTGGCGAGGGATTTGGCGAACGATTTGGCGAGGGAAGGTTGCGGCGAGGAACTGGCGGCGCGAGATCGAGGTGAGGAATGGCGGATAGGAGTTCGAATCCGGAAAACGCGGGCGGAGCGGGACA
>JASHRL010000048.1 GCA_030037355.1 Candidatus Acidiferrales bacterium
TACACCGTGCTCGCCATTTTGTTTTTGTTTCTCGTTTATCGCGAAATCGAGCGCGGGCCGGATTCCGTCGCGCCCGCCAGCGCCGCCGCTTCGGGCGCGGCAGACTGAGGGAAGAAGCACATGGGAACCTTATGGTTCTGCCTCGTTGCGTTGATGCTCACGGCTTATGTGATTCTCGACGGCTTCGATTTGGGCGTCGGCGTCGTCCATCTTTTCGCCGCGCGCAATGAAGACGAGCGCCATCTGATTTCGCGCACCGTCGGCCCATTCTGGGACGCCAACGAAGTCTGGCTTCTCGCCGCCGGAGGAACGCTCTACTTCGCTTTTCCCGCGCTCTATGCCTCGAGTTTCAGCGGATTCTATCTCCCGCTGATGATGGTTCTGTGGCTTCTCATCCTGCGTGGCGTTTCGCTCGAATTTCGCGCTCACGTCTCAGCGCCGATGTGGTCTTCCTTCTGGGATGGCGCATTTTTTCTCGCCAGCGGACTCTTGGCTGTGTTCTATGGCGCCGCGCTCGGTAATGTCGTCCGTGGCGTGCCGCTCAACGCGCAGGGCCAGTTCTTCGAGGCCCTGTGGACGAACTTTTTGCCCTCTGGCCAAACCGGCATACTCGACTGGTACACAATTCTCGTCGGTGTCGCCGCGCTTCTCGTCCTCACCATGCATGGCGCGCTTTGGGTCGTACTGAAAACTGACGGTGAAATTCAGCGCCGCTCCCGACGAATCGCCGGGACGTTATGGTGGGCCGTCGTTGTCTTCACCGTCGTGCTCACGCTCTCGAGCTTCGAGCTTCAGCCGCACCTGAGCGCGAGTTTCGCCGCTCATCCATGGGGTTACATTTTCCCCGCGCTCGCTGTCGCGGGTCTCGTCGGCATCATCGTCTTTCTGCCTTCGCACGCAAAGGCTTTCTACGCTTCCTGCCTCTATCTCATCGGCATGTTGACCAGCGTCGCTTTCGGCCTCTATCCCGATGTTCTTCCCGCCAGCGGCAATGCTGGTTTCTCTTTGACCGTGGACAACGCCAAAGCCGCCGACTACGGCCTGAAAATCGGCGTCGTCTGGTGGATCATCGGCATGGCCCTCGCCATCACCTATTTCGTTTTCATTCATCGCCGGTTCGCAGGCAAAGTGACCGCCTCCAGCGAAGACCATTATTAGAAGCTGTCTCGTAAATGTGCTTTCGTCAGGGCATGGCTTCAGCCATGCCGAAAAGTGGTCAAATTTCAGGGGTTTTAACCCCTGAGGGTGGTATGGCGGGCAGCCGCGCTATCTGTGAGATGAGTTCTAGTTGGCTTTCTCTTCAGAAGGGAATTCGTCACGGCGCGTTGCGCCGCCGTGCATCACTCTTCGTAGAGTCCAACGATAAACAGCGCCACGCCAATCACCAGCATCGAGATGCTGAACCACAGCGGAAAATGAATCACCCGCCGCACTTCAATAATCGTCTTCGCCCCGGCAATCTGCTCCGTCTTCTGATGAACGCGAAAGCTCAGCGCCGGATGAATCCACGTCACCACTCCCACCAGCACCAGCAGCGCGCCGAAGAAATGTCCCGCCCGGATCCTCATCCGTTCTCCCTCGTCCTCACGCCATCCGCTCGCCGAGTGAACGTGGCGCAATCTTTCATCGCGCAGTATTCGCCGCGCGCATCGCAGTACTCGCACTCAGCGGCCGGATAATCTCGCCGATATAATCGGCCGTCCCGCTCGCCCGCTCGAGATGCGGATATCGCATGCCGCCATGATAGTCAAGCGAATATGTCTCCACGAAATCGCCGTTTGCCACCAGCAGTCTCAATGGCTGGCTGCTTATCGCGCTATTGACGATGGCCTGTCGCATCGCATCGCTCGACCATCCTCGCCCGTTCACCGCTTGAATTTTCATCCCTGGCCCGATCCCCGCGCCGTAGGCCAGCATGCCGTGAATCACGTCGCGAATCGTCCCGTCTTCTTCCAGCACGAGCCCAATCGAATTCGTCAAATCCACATGCCCGTCCGCCGCCTCCGCGTCGAGCACCATATCATTCTCTGCGTTGTTGTATTCGAGCGTATAGCCTCCATTTTCGATTCCGCCCAGCGGCGCGTGCGGCCCAACGTAGTCCAGCCTATCGCGTAGAAACTTCTCCCAGTCATTGGGCACGACCTCATTGAGCGCCACGACAAGATCCTCGAATGTATAGGTCTTGAGCGCCGGCTCCTCGCCCGGCCCGCCGTAAAAATTCCGGCAGAAATCATCAAGCGACTTCTTGTCTCCGCTGAGTTTCCGAATTGTTGTGTCCACGTCGAGCCAAATCAGCGTGCCTTCGTCATAAAAATCCGTGCTCCGCCGCCAGTTCGCCCATTGCGGCTCCGTGAAATAAAGAATCGGCGCCGCATCCGCCGTCGCCTGCAACGACTCCCATTCGCGTCCCGGCCGGTGGTCGAGCCCTGCGGCTACGTCCGCCAGATGCTCGCGAAATTCATCGGGAGTCCACAGCCCGCTCCGCGCCGTCAGCACCTCCGCCAAATACTGCGTCAGCCCCTCGTAGACCCACAGCAAATCGTCTTTCATCGGCGTGTTGTAATCCGTCGTCGCCAGATCCGCTGGACGCCGGAATTTTCCGTTCCACGAATGCACGAATTCGTGCGGCAGCAAATCCGCATTCGCTTCGCGCAGCGCCGGGTCCGTCAGCGTATGCTCGTCGACGCGATCGTCGCTCGATTCGTGATGCTCCAGCCCGAAATGCGCTACATCGTCGCTCAGCGTCAGTAAAAAATGATAATCGCGATAATGCCGCGAACCGAAAAGCGCCCCTGTCTCCGCGACGAGACGCTGATACGCCGCTTGCATCTCCACCGGCATCTCCAGCGCCTCCGGGCTGTCCGCCGCCACATCAATCTCATGCGAAGGCGTCTGCCCCGGCGTCAGTTGAATCGCGCTAAAATACCGCCCCGCGAGCACCGGCGAATCGACGAGCGTATTCAGCGTCACCGGCTTGAACTCGATTTCGTTTCCGTTTTCTCCCTGAATCGGCAGCGCCGTCCCGAATTTCCATCCTTCCGGAATCCGCAGGCTCGGCTCGAACGTCAATTCCCGCACCGGCCATCCTTTCGGATAGAGCAGCACTTGATTCCAGCTCATCACGTCGAGCTGTGCCGTCGCCGACGCGCCCGCCGAAAATCCGCTCGCCGGCGCAGTCAGCAAAAAATCCAGCGCCACATCGAGCGACTTCACTCCCTCCGGAATTTCCAGATGAAACGTGAACATGTCCGCGAGATCGCGTCGCCACGCGATCCGTTTCCCGTCCGCCGTGAACTCCAGTCCCGCGACTTCGCCGATCGGCCCGTCCGGCGCGTGCTCGCCCGGAATCCACGCCGGATAATAGAGCGTCAGCGGCCCCGCGTGCACCGGAATCGTCTCCGTCGCGTGCAAAATTTTCTGCGGTGCGCTCGTCGCATCCACGGCTAGCCGTATCGCTCCCGGCGGCGCCTGCGCGAACGTCCGCGCCTCGAAAAACAGAAACGCCGCTGCCACAATCATCGCCGCGCACACTGCAATCCTCCGCGGACGCCTCCCTCGTGATGGCATGGTGCCCCCTGATTTGAATATTTCGACTGCTTATTAGATTTCTGCGCAAGGGTCGAGAACAGGCAGCAATTCCGAACGGGCCGCAGCCAGCAATTGTTGATCTGCGCAGACGAACGTCGGAACCTCATTACCTGTGGTTATTTTAAAGGCCAGACAACCAGCCAGTTGAATAGCGTCATAGGCACGGAGCGCATACCGATCGACCATTTCCAACGCTATGTCCAACACAGTATCATTCAGCGGCTGCCGTATAAATCTGCTCTCGAAGTGTCTTTGCAACGCATCTAGGATGAGAGATGCTATGTCTTGAGTGACGTCGCCCGCCCTTTGCCTCCGCCTAATCGCAGAGCGGATCTCAACTGGGGAGAGTGCTAAGACGGCTATTCGGTTCTCGACTGAATCATTCGCGATTCCCAGGAGCCGGTCGGTGCCCGGCTCCTGCACGTAGAGTTTCACCAGCGCACTTGTGTCGAGATAATAGATCGACAATTCAGCGCCTGTCGCTTAATACAGTCGCCGACAGACTTTCGCCCCGTATTGCCACCGGCTGAAAATCGCGCACACTGGTTTCTCGAATCCCTAAGATAGCCGCCACTTCTGGCATCAGGCGATTCAGCCGTATTGCAGTTACGGGAAACTGTGGAGACTTTGGATTGGGCACTTTGCTAATCAGTATCAATCTGCGGTCGATTGCATCGGCGAGAATCTGTCTTATGGATTCCTCGCTTGTCCATGAAAAGCCTGCCGACGGGACCGCGACATCGCGGAACCATTTGAGCGCCACGAACTTGTATCCCGGCCGCGACTCGGCTAGGTCTAGGACCCGAACTAAGTCTGAAAGGGGAGTGGTCTCGTGCAGCCTCGGGTGTCGTCGCGCAGGGGCGCTTTCTCTTGCGCCTTGAGTCTGTATCTCCGGCTCTTCTGAAATTGGCTCAAAAGTTATGCAGATGGAATCCGTGTCCGGAGACCAGTTCTTTTCGTTGAATGAAGCTGTTTTTCTCTTATCTCGATTTTCACCACGCAACCTGGCAGAGCATCGATATCCCTTTGGAAGGACTCCAAGATTCCTCAGCGGTTCAAGAACTTCATCGGCTATCTGAACTTCCACATCTTTAATAGTTTTCATTTCAATCTCCTTATAGTGTCTCAGTTCTATTTTCCTCAGCTATAGTGCAGGTTTGGCCTGCCTCTATGTATATATAAAATAGATCCGTTTCAAAGTCCCTGTCAAGAGAATTCTTCAGCCTCAAAAGGCTTCAGAATGCCGGTCTCGCCGTCTTTCTCGCCGGATTGAAAAACGGTAATTCCGCCACCGTCGCCGCCACGCGATGCCGCACCGCCTCCACCGTGAATTCTATTTTCAGTTTCGTTCCCGGCTTCGCGTATTCGCCCGCCACGCTCGCGAGCGCGATCATCCGCTTCAGCGTCGGCGACCACGTCGTCGAAGTCGCCTTCCCGATCTGCTTTCCGCTCGCGTCAAAGACCGGCACAGCTACGCGCGAAGCCGTGCTCGCCACTTGCGGTGCGAGCCCTGCGGCGTCGAAAAGCACTTCGATTTCGTCCCAATCGATATTCAATCCCACGAAGCGCCTCTTCGTCCCGCGCTTCTGCTCCTCCGCGAGCGCCTCGCGTCCCACGAAATGCTCCTTGTTCAAGTCAACCATTCGCCCCAGCCCGATTTCGTATGGCGAATATTTCTGCGCCTCGATCAGCGCCTTTTTGCTGCTGATGTAGTCCACTTCAATTAGCAGCAGCCCCGCCTCGATTCTCGCCACATCCAGCGCCAGCATTCCCGCCGCGTGCAAATCGTATTGCCGTCCGCGCGCCACCAGCTCGTCCCACACTTTCACCGCGTCGCTCCACGGCATCCAGATTTCGTAGCCCAGATCGCCCGTGTAGCCCGTGCGCGAAATATCCACCGGCACACCGGCGATTTTCGCGCTCGTCACGCGAAAATATTTCAAGCTCGCCAAATCTGCATCGCTCGCCTGCCGCAGCACGCGCGCCGACGTCGGCCCTTGCAGCGCCAGCGACGCCACTTTCTCCGAAATATCCTCGATCTTCACGTCCAGCCCCAGCGCGTTTTGCTCAAACCACCGCAGGCTCGGGTCCGCCGCCGTCCACCGGTACGCATTTTCGCCCAGCCGCGACACTGTCCCATCGTCGATCACTTTTCCTTCTTCGTCGCACCAGCAGCAGTAAATCACCTGTCCCACCGCGATTTTCCGCACGTCGCGCGTGATCACGCGGTTCACAAATGTCGTCGCATCCGCGCCCGTAATCCAATATTTGTAGAGCGGCGTCACGTCAATCAGCGCCGCCGCGTTGCGTATCGCGTTGTACTCGTGCTCGTGATGCGTCTCATACGCGCTCACCGTGTAGTAGCCCGACCACTCCCGGTAATTCAGGCTCTCGCACAGCTTCATCGTCCTCTCATGCACCGCCGTCCCTATCGGCAACGGAGTTCTCCTCTCAGTTTTTCCCGTGGAATGATCAGGTGTGTGCCTCCAAGACCGGACCCCTCACTTTTTCGTCCGACACGGCTACGCACTTCCACTTTCCGTCCAGTTTTCGGAATCCGAATAGAACACTCTTGCTCTCAGTGGACCATCGCGTATGGACCGCCGCTTGTTTGTGGCGCAGTGTTCGTGAAGGAATCGCGATCTGAAAAAGACGCACTCTTTTCCCGGGCAGTTTTTTCGCTGGTCGTAAGCATCCTTCACGATAAAGGAGAATGACGGTCCAGTCGAGTCTAGGGAAATCTTGGTGAAACCCTACCGGATAAGCAAAGCCACCGCCTGCGATCCATCGAGCCTTATGAGGCCACATCCAATGAGAGCACGCACCTACGACTAGGGCCCAATCTCCCTTGGCTGATTCCTCCTGGTGCCGCTGTACAAACTCGTCGGCGAAAATGGTCAGCGCGAGGCGCCAAAAGTCCGGGTCGTCATGTGCAGTCAGTCTGCCCTCAAAGACCTCGAACGGAATCGCTATTCTTTCAGAGGCTGTCATCATCAAATACGCAACATTTTATGATAGGGCGACGGAGTAGTCCAAACATCCAGTAAGTTCGGTAGAGAGATAACGCTACTGTGGTTGTTCTGCTGACGCGATTCCATGTAAAATGTCCGTTCTTTTCGCGCGCACGAAATCTCGCAATGTTAGCCGCATTTCCCGCGCAAATTATAATTTGTGCATCTCATTTCCAGCAAGCAGCAGTCCGCGAGTACCTTGATCTTTACAATTCAAGAGCTCATACCTTAGGCTTGTGTAAGCCACTCGAATGACTCGCTACCCTGCGCTGCCGGAATCACTCAAGTCACAACTCGCCGCAATTGAACCAAGCAAAAGCAGAAGTCTCGATTATTACCCGTGCCAAGTTCTGCTCCGTACCGGCGCGAGCATAGACCGGGTATATGTGGTTGCGGAAGCTCCCTACATTTCTCAATGGGGGCTCTATCCCGATCAGGATCGTGGAAAGTCGTCGATTGAAATCGCCGATGTCGCTTCGATAACTGAGAGCCCGTCGCGATTGCCGGCGCGGTTTGCAAATCGGCTCTACGAAGCTGGCGAATCTGGCATGGGCTACCAGGTTTTCACCGTCATATTTTCGGACGGCGTGAAGCAGGCTTACCTAATGGGCAACGCGATCGATTTCATTGAATATCCCGATGGCAAGGGAATGAAAGATGTGGCTAACGTTCTTCCTCATGTCGGGCGTGACCAAAATCCGCAGCAGGGCCCCAAGTATCATTGGTGCCTGTACTCGGACGGTGAAGTCCCTTTTCACATGAAGCCATTGCAGGTGGAGCGTCGGCATCTTCAGATATTTCTTAGGCAATTATCGCGTCGATTTACTGGGATTCTCCGCAGACGTTGATCCCTCTGCTTGTCCCATCGCTTCTCCCCCTGTAAAATG
>JASHRL010000049.1 GCA_030037355.1 Candidatus Acidiferrales bacterium
GATTTCAATTGTGCCATGCGTTGCGCATCGGTGAACTGTTTTGGTGTTATGCCCAGAATGCGCCGGAACAGGCGCTCCATCTTGTGCGTTTTTAGGCCGAACGAACGGCCCAACTCCGATAGCGTCAGGCCAGTCTCTGGATCAGCAGTCAGCGTTTCGTCGATTTTCGAGCAAATTTGACGGACGAGACGAGCGGCTTCGCTTGGCAGCGGCTCCATCTGCGGACGGCAGCGCCTGCATGGGCGATAGCCAGCAACTTCCGCTTCGTGTGGACCATGGAAAAAGATGACGCGGTCCCTGTGAGGACGTTTGGACGGACACGAAGGTCGGCAATAGATTTTTGTCGTGCGAACGGCATAGACAAATTTGCCATCGGCAGCGGCGCGACGATGCTGCACGTCGCGCCAGTAACTGCCTTTGCTCGTCGTCACCGTAGGTTTCGTCGCCATTTTTTTCGTCCGCATCCGATCCATCGGCCGTCTCGCTTTTGTCTTTGGCCTCGTTCTGTCAGGCATCAAATTAGTCCATCCATTCGAGGATATCTATCCGATTTTTGCATCTAAACCGCGCCCGCGGAGTGGCGACCGTCCGGAGAGGCTGGATCGTTCGCGCATTGTTGAATCAAAAGACACATTTCTCTTGACATGGTTGACGCTCGACCAGGGGGCAAGGCATATTGCCTTACCTGGCAAATTGGTGGTTGCCGGGTACTTGGGGGGGCATCCGCATGGGGGCAAGTTCAAATCTCAAGCCACAGCTGTCTGTCAGCGCATTTGCATTCCCTGTCGAAAAATCACGCCCAAATCTAGAGACCTTACCGCCGCGGCGATTTTTGCGCGTGCCGACGCACGCGGTCAGCATCGTTCCAGACCGCCGGCGAAGCCCACGGGCATACCTGAGTTTGCCCCTGCAGTTGACGAAGATTGGCGATCGCGCCGAAGCGATCCCTGTCACGCTGGTGACCAAAAATATCAGCTCATCGGGAATCTATTTTCTGGCGCCGCGCGTTATCGAGCCAGGAACCGGCATCGAGTTGGAGGTTTCGCTCATCGAGCGGCCGCTCGGAAGAGGCAGCGTCCGGCTGAAAACTGCTGCTCATGTTGTGCGCATCGAGGTCTGCGAAGTTCCCGGCTGGAATGGCTACGCAGCTTCGTTCGACGACATCGATTTTCGGCGTGACGACGAAATTCCTCACAACAGCGCGTCTTAGCTGAGAATCAGCCTGGACTCCAGGATGTTCTTTAGTCGGGGAAGTCTGCGCCGAGTGGCAGATCTCCCATTCAGCGGCGAGCCGGTAAACTCAATTTAGCTTGAAGGTTTTGAAGAAGGCGCGGGGCTTGGCGCAGTCGCGGGCGTATTCGGCTTGAAATTCTCGGACCGGACGATGAGGCGGATCGGAACATCTCCGTTCGGAGTTTTCACGTGGCCTTCGGAGCGAATGTACGTCGGAAACCACAGGTGACCCTGCAGATTTTCGCTATAAGTCTCAAACATCGAAAAGGGAAACGTCGCGTAGGCGTTGCCCGTGATCGTCAGGAACTGCCCATCGCTTTTTACAATGGCGAAATCTTGATCGTCGACCCAGATAACACCGTCGAATAGGGGTTTATTGCTCAGTTGCTTCGCCTTCACGCGAAAGATGAAGGTGTCGATCTGGTCGAGTTTTTCCTTGCCTTCGTAGGTCAGGTTGTAAAGCGGCAGGTTTTCCGAGGTCAGAAAGAACAACGGGAGTCCGTCAATCGTCTTCACGTCTTCGAGTGAAAATTCCGTGTAGTGCAAAGTAGACGTAGGCGGCTTCGTGACGGTTTGGTAGCGTTCGCCGTCGGGCTTCGTGTACTCCTGCCCCAGGAAATCGAATTGCCCTCCGTTGCTCACCAGCTCTTCGAGCTTGACGCTTTGATCGAAGCTTTGCGAATCGTAGGCGGCCTTGATGAGATCCTCGTTCTTCACCAGCCGCTGAACAATCTGATCGGCGGGCATCGGCGGCGTGCCGGGATTCGGTGTTGCCGGGATGCTCTTCACTTTGAAAGTCGGCGGCGGAGTGATGGGACCGACCGTTTGCGCGCGGGCAGCCGTCATCGCGGCAAAGATAAGAAGAAACGAAAATGCCTTGAGAAACGCCGAAATCGTTACTTTGGGCATACGATTCTTTTCTTCCTCATTTTACCGTGGATTAGATGCAAGAAGGCAATTTTACGACAACCATGAGTTTAGTTCGTCTTGATTGCAAAGTACCGCGCTTCCGTTGCTTGCAGGCAAAAGACAGGTGAGTCATAATCGCCGAATTCCTCGCTTGTTTCGTGGAGAAAGGGCAGGCAATACATGATCTGTCCCCAATGCCGGACAGAAAATGCCGAGGAATCTTCCTCCTGCTCGAAGTGCGGTTCCTCACTGGATTTGCAGATCTCTGAAAGATTTGACCAGCAAATGGATGCAGATCAGACGCTCGATTCGGCAACCCCTGTTTCTCGAGGCTCGGGGTCCAATCCGTCGTCGCACCACGCCTCAAGCGCACCGGTTTCGTCGCGTTCTGGTTCCAGCTCGCGCACCGGCGCGCGCTCTTCGCTAACTGTTTACGGGATTCTCGAGCCCGGGGATGAACTGGGCGCGCGATATCGAATCGAGGCGCTGCTGGGACAAGGCGGGATGGGCCGTGTTTACAAGGCTTACGACAAAGAGCTGGACCGGCCCATCGCATTGAAAGTTCTCCAGCCTCAATTCACGAGCGACGCAAACGCCATGCAGCGATTCAAGCAGGAATTGCTGCTCGCCAGCCGCATCTCACACAAGAACATTCTGCGCATTCACGATCTGG
>JASHRL010000050.1 GCA_030037355.1 Candidatus Acidiferrales bacterium
ACATCTGCGCCGAACAAATCCCCAATCTGCTCGATGGGAATATTGGTGTCTTCGACGATATCGTGCAGAAGAGCGGCGCACAGGGTGGTGACGTCGAGCTTCATGTCGGCGAGGATATTGGCGACGGCCAGCGGATGGGAAAGATAGGGCTCACCGGATTCGCGGCGCTGGAGGCGATGCTGCTCAGCGGCGAAATCATAAGCGCGGCGAAGGAGATCGAGGTCGTCGCCCGGGCGATTGCGACGAACCTTGTCCATCAGCTCAACAAAGCGAAGGTCCAAGACGCGCTGCGCCGAAGCGTTGGCCGCGGGTTTGGCGTCGGGATTCATCTGATTCTTATTGTACGACGGAAAGAGGAACGTTTCATTGGGCCGTGCTATGCGTGAACGCTGGCGCACCAAAGACTCGAACGTAATCCAACGAAAAACCGGCTGACATAGATTTCGCCAGCCGGTTCAGGATTCGCCTGAAAGTACTGCGACCCTACTGAGAAGACTGATCGCTGGAAGGGGCGGTCATCTTGCGCTGGTTGATCTCCTTGACCTTCTCGAGGAGGTCATCGGCCTGTTTCTCATCAGCGTCACGCGCATCCGGAGTTGTCTCCATATCCGCCTTTTGGCGCAGGAGCAGGTTCAGATAGGCCATGGCGTCGGAGTAATCGGATTTGAGCTGCATCGCTTTGTTGAGGCTGTCAATGCCCTCGGTGACCGTCTGGCCCTCCTGCTGGACGAATTGATCGCGAACGGCCGCAGGCAATGCATCAATTTCCTTAATCGGCTTCTTCGCCTTCAAGTTGTAATCCGAACGCAATTGAGCATTGGCGCGGAAGGCGATCCAATAATCAAGCACACCGACCCAGTAATAAGGCGTCGCGTCGCCGGGATTGATTTGCATGACCTTCTGCTGATAAGACTTGGCCTGCTCCATCATGTCGCGGTTAAAAGGCGTGCTGCCCATGTTGTAGTACATGGAGCCGATGCCGCCGAGGGCCGTTGTATTACTCGGGTTGTTCTCGAGAACGTCCTTCCAAACGGCGATGGCCTGCTCGCCATTGCGCTTATTTTCCGCGGAAGGGGCGCCGGGTATGTACTGCTGGGCATAGGCCTGAGCGAGATACAGTTTGGCGTTCAAGAGCGTAGGATCCAACTCCGTGGATTCCTTAAAATCTTCCACGGCTTGGTCGAACTGTGCGTTCTTATAGGCTTCGACGCCCTTATTGAGATCGTCGCGAGCCTTCAGCTTGGCGCAGCCGGATGTTCCCAGCACGAAAGCCGAACTGAGCACCAAAAGGGCCGCGCCGCGCGCGGATTTGCGTTCCATCCCCGTCTCCTTGAATTTTCCGGGCCTGATTGAATCAGGCGCCGGGCCGGAAGTTGAACTCTGCGTTTGAGCGCAAGGAAATGGCGAAACCAGTCTGCAGAGAAAGCTACTGGCCCGCCTCCATCTTTGCGGTGATCAAACCAACGTCTGTAATGCCGGCGCCCTTCATGATGTCGATGGCGCGGGCAATATCGTCGAAGGATGCATCGTCATCACCCTTGATGAAAGCAACCTTCTCAGCGCGAATCTTGAAGATGTCGTTCAACCGAGGCCCGAGATCGGACCAAGTGGCCGGGTCCTGGTTGATTTTGATTTCACCGGTCGCGCTGATAAGCACGACGACCGTCCTAGGATCCGGCGGCTGCGGCTTCTGATTTTTCGGCGGAGGCTGGGGAACCAGCGCGTCCATTCCGGTCGGCGTGGTGGGCGTGATGGCCATGAAAATAATGATCAGCACGAGCAAGACGTCAATCAGCGGAACGATATTGGGCTCGGACATCGAGCCGCCCTTTTCTCCTCCAACTGAAATACCCATGGGAAAATCCTCCTACGGAGTGCCTGGATTCGTCGTCTGCTCTCCGAGCGGAGGGGGAGGCGGTCCAGCACTTTCGTCCTTCAATGTTAGCAAGCCGACGTTGTCGACACCGGCGTCGCGAACGTCATCGACGACCTTCTTGACATCGCCGTACTTGGCGCCTGCGTCCGCACGAATGAAGACCGTCTTGTCGAGCTTATCGGCAATCTTGTCCTTCACCTGATCGGTGATCTGATCGGCGCTGATTTCCTGGTTGCCCATATAAAGATGGCCGTCGCGCGTCACCGCGATGAGTACTGCGTCATCGCGGTCCGCCGCCGGCATGTTTTCCCAGTTGCGGGTGTGGGCCATGTCGACGGTGACGCCCTTCTGCAACATGGGAGTCACAACCATCATGATGATGAGCAGAACAAGCATGATGTCGGCCATGGGGATGACGTTGGGCGCCGCCATCGTCGCGCCGACCTTGGGTTTATACGCCATGACTTACTTCTTTCCGCCTCGGCGAGTGATGAAGTAGTTGACCAATTCCATCGAGGAGTTGTCCATCTCGACGTCGAAGGCTTCGACTTTGTTGGTGAAATAATTGTACATCCACACGGCAGGCACGGCGACGAGCAAGCCGAGAGCGGTGGTGACCAAGGCTTCCGCGATACCGCCGGCGACGGCCGACAAACCGCTGGCGTGCGCAGCCGAAATGCCCTTGAACGCGTTGATGATGCCCATGACGGTGCCGAACAGGCCGACGAAAGGAGCGGTGGCGCCGATGGTGGCGAGGCCAGAGAGGCCACGCTTCATTTCCGCGTGAACGATGGCGACGGAACGCTCGAGACCGCGCTTGGCGGCTTCGATGACTTCTTCGTCCGCGACCTGCGCCGAGGCAGCCTGGAACTCAGAAAGTCCCGTGGCCACGACCTTGGCGATGTGGCTCTTCTTGTTGCGCTCGGCAATCGAAATCGCTTCGTCGAGCTTATTGTCCTTGAGGGCGCCGGCAACCTGTTGCACAAAAACGCGGGACTGCTTGCGCGCCGCGCTATACATCAACCAGCGGTCAATCATGATGCCAACCGACCAGGCAGACATGATGAACAGAATGCAAACCACGGCCTTTGCCGGCAAGCCCATGGTGTGCCACATGCTGCGAAGATCCCAGCCCACCGCCCCGCTGCTTTCCTGGAACAAGAGCAAAGCAGCGCACAATAGATTCGAAAGCATAACGTTCATTCCTCCTCGATAATCAAAACAGCTTTTTTTTCGGCAGTGAGTAGGACTGCCTTTGAGCCCCCAAAGTTACATCCAAATTTTCCGGGCCAGCTCCGCAGGAGCGTGCTCGAGAAATTTCGCAAATCTACTGCTGATCCAAATTGAAAATAACCGTGATCTCCGTATCGACCGCGACAGCCTGGCCATTCAAGATCGTTGGCCGGTAACGCCACTGCTTCACGGCAGCCACTGCTGCCGGAATCAGCAAAGGCGAGCCCGAGATGGGCGTGAGTTGCTCTATATCGCCGTCTTTCGAGATGATGGCGTGCAGAACAACGTTGCCTTGAACGTGAGCCATCTTTGCGATTTGCGGGTAAGCCGGCATAATCTTGCGAAGTATGTTGGCCTCTTGCACGTCGCCGCCGACTTTAATAATGCTGGGCGGCTTTGGCGGTGGCGGCAATGCACCCGGCGCACCACCGATAATTCCTCCCAAAACTCCACCCGCGGAACCGCCTGGAACGCCGCCGAGGACGCCGCCGGTTACGCCGGTCACATCAGGCTGGGGCTGTTCTTTAATCATCTGAATTTTTTTCGGAATGACGGTTGGAGCCTGCAATCTGCCATTTTGAATGAGCTTGGGCATCTGCTTCACGACGACCTTGATGGCAGGGGGAGGAGGAGGAGGCGGCGGCGGCGGCGCAACCAGGAAGGTCGACATCAACGCCTTCGGCAGCGCGCTCGTGTAGATCAGCGGAATCAAAATCAAGACGCCGAGAATCAGCCCCTGAATTCCCGCCGAAAGCCACACACTCCATACTTTATTCGTTTTTTTCTTGTTCGTCGATTCGACGAGTTCATCGAACATGATTACCTCCTTGCCTCAGCCAGACGCCTCTCCGCACGTTTGTCCGCCGAGGAAGCGACCGGAACCGTGGCGCCCTGGCCACGCCATTTATTCCAAATCACAACGATGGGAGCAGCAATGCCAAAACTGGAATACGTACCTACCACAACTCCTACAACCATGGCAAAGGAGAAACTGCGGAGAACCTGACCGCCAAAAACGAAGAGGAGAAAAACGGTGAGGAAAGTGAGACCGCTGGTAAGAATCGTACGCGAAAGAGTCTGATTAATGGAACGGTTGATGATTACGGACAGCTTATCGCGGCGCATCAAGCGCAGATTTTCGCGAACGCGGTCAAAGATGACGATGGTGTCATTCATCGAATAGCCGACCAGCGTCAGCAGCGCGGCGATCACCGTCAGAGAAATTTCAAATTTGTTGTAGAAGAGACAGAAGAAGCCGAGCGTAATGAGGACGTCATGAAACACGGCGATGACCGCAGCCGCGCCATAAATCCATTCGAAGCGAAAAGCCACATAAATCAACATGCCAGCGAGAGCATAGAGCGTCGCCAGGATGGCCTGGCGGCGCAACTGCGCGCCGACCGTAGGGCCGACGACTTGCGATTCGGTAATGCTGAAGCTGTTCAGCGAATACCCGGCCTTCAAAGCATCAATCACAGCCGGCGTGACGCCGGAGACGTTACTCAATTGCGAAAAATCAGCGACGATGCCGCCGTGATCTTTATCGCGAGCGTCAATCAGGGCCTGGGCCATTTGCGTATAGCGATCGCCAGCGGCGGTTCCGAGAGACAGAGGATCACGTCGCGTGAGGTAGTTCGCGAGATCCGTGGCCACAGCGGAATTGAAATCTGGATTGGAATTCGAAGGCGTACCAAAATTCTTTTCCAGAGCGGAGACGATGGTTGCCTTGGCAGCATTGAGAGCGTCTTCGCCTTCGCCTCCCTGCTCGACGCGAATCATCACGTCATTCTTGGAGTTCGCATTCGAAATATCGCTGCTGCTGGTGACTTCGTTGTTCTTCAGCCCAGCGGCATCGAGCGCGGAGCGAATCTTGCTTATCGGAGGAGCCGAGGAGAAGCGCACGATAACCATCGCACCACCCTTGAAATCAATGCCGTAGTGCAGGCCGCCATGCATAAAAGCGGCGACACCGCCAATGATCAAAAGGCATGCGGAAAGCGTGGCGAAGTATTTGGCCTTCCCCATCCAGTCAAAATTCGGTGCGTGAAAAAATTCCATCGTCGACTCTTATCCTTACTGAGTTAGACACCACCCAAGAGTTGAATGTTCCCGAAACGGAATCGCCACCCCGGCGATTTCCGGAATCAAGGAACGCCCCGAAATTCCAGGACCAAGTACTAAAACCTACTGCCGTTACCACCTACTTCTACCCACATACACTAAGCCGTAGCTAAATACTGAGCTCGGCTTCACGAGTCATGCGAGACAAATGCCAATCGAAAATGACTCGTGACACATAGACAGACGTGAACAGGTTGGCCAAAAGGCCGATGGTCAGCGTGATGGCAAACCCCTTCACTGGTCCCGTGCCAAACAAGAAAAGGAACGCCGCCGAGACCAGCGTGGTGATGTGCGTATCAATGATGGTCAAGAATGCCTTGTCGAAACCAATATCGACGGCCGAAGGATTCGCCTTGCCATTGCGCAATTCTTCGCGGATACGCTCGAAGACGAGCACGTTGGAATCAACGCCCATACCGATCGTCAAAACGACGCCGGCAATGCCGGGCAGGGTAAGCGTTGCACCCGAAATCGCCATGAACGCAATCAGAATAATAAGGTTGAGCAACAGGGCCACCACCGCATTGATACCGCTCAGACGGTAATAAACCACCAGAAAGATCCAAACGGCGATAAGGCTGGCGACGGAAGCCTGGACGCCTTCGCGAATGGAATCCGCGCCAAGCGAAGGGCCGATGGTACGCTCTTCGATATATTTGATCGAAGCGGGAAGAGCGCCAGCGTTGAGAATCAAACTGAGGTCTTTAGCCGAGTCTTGCGTAAAAGTGCCTTCGATCTCGCCCTGGTCATCGATGCGGCCATTAATCACGGGCGCGCTCTGGACTTGATTGTCGAGAACGACGGCCATGCGATGGCCTATATTCGAGCCAGTGAATGGGCCAAAACGCTTCGCAGCCGCGGTAGAAACAGAAAAATGAACTTCGTAAAACCCGGGCTGTTGCGGGTTCGGACCGGGTTCCGCATCTCGCAGATCCGCACCAGTGATAATAGGAGCGCGGTTCAGCAAATACCAAACTTGTCCTCCAGACTGATCTCCGGTTTCTGACGTTCCCGGGAGCAACTGGCTGTCTGGAGGCAGAACACCACTATGCGCGGCCAAGGCAGCCGCCTCAGAAGGATACGGATTGTCGTCGAGGACGAGCTGAAATTTCAACTGACCGCCGGCCTGGATGACTTGCTTGGCGCGTGTCGGGTCTCCTTCGCCGGGCAGTTCAACGAGAATCTCGTCTTGGCCGCGGCCCGTGGGAGCGACGTTGGGTTCTTTCAAGCCGAGTCCGCTGATGCGGCGGCGAATCGTGTCCAGCGATTGATCCATGGTCCGCTGCTCAATGTCAGAGACGACCGTTGGTTTCATCGTCAGCAGAAAGCCGCTTTGCTCGCCGGCAGCGGGGCCAACGCTGAAATCGGGAAACTGATCTTGCACGAGTGACTGAAATGCGCCGGTCTGCGAAGGAGTTACGTTCTTGACCAGAATCTGCGTATTGCTGAGACGGTCGACTTCGCCGACGGTGATATCTTGCTTGTGGAGCTGATCAATCAGTTCGTCGTGGGTCTGATCGCAATGCGTGCCGATGGCTTCCTGAACTTGCACCTGCAAAACAAGATGGCTGCCGCCGCGAAGGTCGAGGCCGAGCTGCATGCGGCCAGAGAAATTGTCAACAAGCTGGCTCCAGGAGGTCGGGAACGTGGGCAGGCCGAAAAGGCCATAGAAACAGATCAAGACAACGATCAGAATGAAGATTGCCTTCCATTTGAGATTCTGATTCATTGCGAGCCGCTAACTCTCCTTCGCCTCGGGTTGGAGCCCGGCAATTGCGCTGCGTGCGACGCGAATTTTCACCTGCTCTGCGATGCGTAGCTGCACCGATTCGTTGTCGAGGCCGACGACGGTTCCATAAATGCCGCCATTGGTGATGATCTTGTCGCCATTCTTGAGCGCAGCGATCATCGCCGCAAGCTTCTTCTGGCGGCGCTGCGCAGGCATGATCATCAGGACATAAAGTATGACCAGGATCAGAATGAATGGCAGGATAGCGACGAGTCCGCTCGCGGACTGCTGCGCGACAAGCGACAAATCGACCGTAGGGCCGTGCAACATCTGTTTCTTGCTCCTGGCGCTGCTGAACTCCGAGAAACTCTTATCTGCGGAAGGCTGAATTCCGATCGCACTTCAGCAAGAAAGATTGTCCAGATAAACTATCCGGAGAATTCTTCTTGTCCTGACTGGCGATTTACCGCCCGCTTACGCTCCCGATTCGGACACAGTGTGTTCGAGGCGTGCCTGAAGGTCAGAACAGAATCCTCGGAGGTTCCCAAAACGGATAGACTTGCGGATTTCGGCCATGATGTCAAGGTAAAAGTAGACGTTATGGAGGGTGTTCAAAGTCGCGGCGAGAATTTCATTTGAGACATAAAGATGACGCAAGTAGGCGCGGGAATAACGGCGGCACGTGGGGCATTTACAATTCGAGTCGATCGGGCGAGGATCTTTCGCGTAACGAGCGTTCTTGATGAGCAGGCGTCCCTGCCATGTGAAAAGGCAGCCATGTCGCGCGCTGCGCGTGGGAAGGACGCAGTCCATCATGTCGATGCCGCGCGCGACGTAATCGACGATTTGCTCAGGGCGGCCAACGCCCATCAGGTAGCGCGGCTTCGCGGCAGGAAGGCGCGCCGCGACTTCGGCTGACATTTCGCAGGTGATTTCGTGAGGCTCGCCGACGGCAAGGCCGCCGATGGCATAACCGGGGAAATCGAGCGCGACCATTTCATCGGCGGAAGAACGACGAAGACGCACATGCGCGCCGCCTTGAACGATACCGAACATCATCTGACGGCGCGGATCGCCATGCTCGGCGAAGTAATCGATGGATCGCCGCGCCCAAGCGAGCGTGCGCGCTGCGGCTGCAACAGTGCGGGCTTCGTCGGACGACGATTCGATGCATTCATCGAGAACCATAATGATGTCCGAGCCAAGGGCCAGTTGGATTTCGATGGCGCACTCGGGCGAAAGGGAATGCTCGGAGCCATCGATATGCGAGCGGAACGTGACGCCTTCATCGGTAACTTTGCGAAGTGCGGAGAGGCTGAAGACCTGATAGCCACCGGAGTCCGTGAGAATCGGATGCGGCCAGGACATGAATTCGTGCAGGCCGCCCATTTCGCGGATGAGTTCGGCGCCGGGGCGAAGATAGAGATGATAGGTGTTGGCGAGAATGATCTGCGCGCCGAGCGCTTCGAGCGACTCCTGCGTGAGGCCCTTGATCGTCGCGAGCGTGCCGACGGGCATGAATGCCGGCGTTTCGATCACGCCATGAGGCGTTTCCAGACGGCCGAGGCGCGCGCCGGTCGGGTCGGTCTGCAAAACTTCAAAACGAAAAGCCATGCAGACGAGTGTATCAGGAGAGCGCGGCCGCCAGACCGACCTTGATAACAACGTAGACAGCCCAGAACACTACCACCCAAGTCAGGGCTTTGCTCATCGTTACTTTCTTGGGGCGAGCCACGGAAAAACCAAGCGCCATCAGCGCCATCATCCAGAAGCTGAAAAGATCAATCGAACCCCCAAGAGACACCAACCATCGCGGCGCATCACTCGAGAGCAACGCACCGACATTTGAGGCCACAACATTTTGCACATCGATTTGGTCGGGCGATTTCAAATACATGATGAGGATTGCCAAGAGGAAAGTGATGACCGATGGCATGTAAGCGTGAGTCACAATGCCGAAGGAGGTATTGAAGTCAAGCCCGGCGCTGGCCGTCGCATTCAGTGCGCCCATGAGGATTCCGGCGATAACGAGGCAAGCGATCGGAAAAATGATGATATTCGCCGCATACCCAATAATCGGAGCGATCTTTGCCTGCTGATTGATAACTTCGGCGCGCCGGTCAGGGGGCAGTTGCTCCATGCGGCGCTGCGCAGACGCGCTCTGCGAGATCTGCCTCTGGATCACGTTGCTCCAGCCGACTCTCTGGCCAACCACGTAGGTCGTTGCCAATCCGAGGATAATCATCACGAGTAGCGGCGCGAGCCAGGTTGGTTTGCGGGCGATATCTTCGAACGTCGGGCGAGGATTCACAATCGCGCCGATGATCCTTCCGATGGCGCTGATGGGCTTCGGGGCGTCCGGCACAGCCGCTGTTGTCGCAGCCATTTGATCCTCCAGCGCGGAGATTTACCGTTCGCTCGCCTGCTCCGCTACGATTTCTACGTTCACCCGGGACAAAAGTTACTCGCGGCGGAGTCTAGCGCAGAATTTTCCTGGCGAATAGCGAATTCAGGCGGGCAAGCGGGGGACGGCAGCAAGAAGAGTCCTCGTGTAGGCGTGCTCGGGGAAACGGAGAACACGAGCGGTTGGGCCGGTTTCGACAAAACGTCCGGCCTGCATAACGGCGACGCGCGAGGCGAGCTGCGCAACGACGGGCAGATTGTGCGAGATGAGCAGAAGGGTGAGAGAAAATTCACGCTGGAGGCGTTCGAGCAGTTCCAGAATTTGCGCGCCGATGGACACGTCGAGCGCTGAGACAGGTTCGTCCGCGACGACGAGATCGGGCCGCAGGATGAGCGCGCGGGCGATTCCAATGCGCTGGCGCTGCCCGCCGGAAAACTCATGCGGATAGCGGTGGAGAATATCCGCGCTCAGGCCGACAGCTTCCAGCGTCTCAGTGATTCTTGCGCGGCGTTCCTCGCGCGAGAGCTGCGGTTCGTGAATTTCCAGCGGCTCGCCGACAATACCCTCGACGCGCATGCGCGGGTCCAGCGAAGCCATGGGATCCTGAAAAACGATTTGCATGCGGCGGCGGATTTTGCGCATGGACACGCAGCCGGCCGCAAGCCAATTCTCGCCAGCAAAGCGAATTTCGCCGGAGTCAGGCTCAATCAGGCGCAGGAGCATACGCGCGAGCGTCGTCTTGCCGCAGCCGGATTCGCCGACGACGCCGAATGTTTCGCCTCGGGTGATGGTAAGGCTGACGTCTTCGACGGCTTGCGTGCGGCGATGAGAATTCTCCCAGGCGGCCCCGGACGAAGCGAAGGCTTTCCGCAGATGGCGTGCTTCGAGGAGCGGCGCGCCATTAGGCGTCGCGACAGGGAACTCCGCGGCCGAGTTCACTGTTTCCGACCAACGATGAACGCGGCTGTGTGATGCAGCTCGATGTCTGGACGCGAATCGCCTGCCGCGGACGGATGCGTGGGCGGGTCAGAGAGGAATTTCGCGCGAAGACCGGCTGTGTCGCCCGGAATCGACGCTTCGAGCAGCTTGCGAGTCTGCTCAAACGCCGCATCGCCGCGCTTCCATCCCGCCGTGTGCATCCACTGGTCAAAGGAACGCGGATGGTCTTCGATTTCGCACGCTGCTACGGCAAAGCCGCAGGAGGCGAAAAGACTATTGAACTCACTGACGGGCAGAGCGCGCGTATGCGATGCGTCGCGGGCGATTTCGATGTCGTTGCAGGCTTTGGCATACGCAGGGCTTTCGGAGACGGCCATGTCGAGAAGGCCGAATCTTCCGCCGCGCTTCACGACGCGCGCGATTTCGCGGAGGGCGACGACAGGATCGGGAAGATGGTGAATGCTGTAGCTGGTGACCACGATGTCGAAGGTCCCGTCGCCAAACGGCATTTGGAGAGCATTGCCCCGCGCCGGCGAAAAATTGGCGATGTGGTTTGCGGCGGCGTCATCGCGCGCACGGGCAAGCATGGCAGGTGTGAGGTCGAGGCCACCGATCCAGCGAACCTGCCGCGCGAAAATACGGGCGAGCGTTCCCGGGCCACAGGCGACGTCGAGTGCGCGCTCGTTGTCGGCGGGAGCGATGAGGCGAAGGAGATGTTCGGCCTCAGCGCCCCGATCGGCGAGCGCGAAATCGGCGAATACGCTCGCGGTGCGCGTGAATCGGTCGCGCACGAGGTCCATTTGTTTTTGTTGGTCGAATTGCCGGGGATCTTGCTGGCCGGAATCGCGATGCGTGTTCATTGGACGAGGATACAACGCGCGCGATGATTCGGCGAGACCTCGCGCAAATCGGGAACGGCGGCGTCGCATTCCGTTCGATGATATTCGCAGCGTGGCGCAAAGGCGCACCCGGGAGGAAGAGCTTCTAGGCGCGGAACGGCGCCGGGAATGGCTATGACTTTCGGGCCTTCGAGACGCGGCGCAGCGCGAAGAAGGCCTTCGGTGTATGGATGGCGCGGCGCGG
The DNA here is from genome assembly GCA_030037355.1 of Candidatus Acidiferrales bacterium. Classification (GTDB taxonomy): domain Bacteria; phylum Acidobacteriota; class Terriglobia; order Acidiferrales; family UBA7541; genus DAHUXN01. The sequence goes on from JASHRL010000050.1 coordinate 11,386, forward strand.
CGAGAACGTCATTTGCGGGGCCACTCTCGACGATGCGGCCCGCATACATCACGGCGATGCGATCGGCGATTTGGCCTACGACGCCAAGATCGTGTGTGATGAAAAGTAGAGTGAGTTGCAGCTCCTGGCGCAGCCGCTGCAGCAGCTCGAGAATTTGTTTTTGCACAGTGACGTCGAGCGCCGTCGTCGGTTCATCGGCAATCAGCAAGCGCGGGCGCAT
>JASHRL010000051.1 GCA_030037355.1 Candidatus Acidiferrales bacterium
CCGGATAATACAAGAATGCCGGGCCAAAGCTAAGAGTGCCAACAAGCCCACAGAAACATCCTGTCACGATGGCCAACCAACGTACCGTTGCACCAATGATCCCTGTGGCCTGGCCGGGGTGCTCAGTGATTGGCAAGATTTCTCTCCTTATGCTTAAGGATACCCACCTAGTACGTGAAACATGTTTGGGGAAACGAATTCATATTCTGATTAGTATTAGGATCGTAGAGCGTAAGAGGGCCAACATTGGGACCGGAGCCTGTGTTAAATGTAAGCAGCATTTTCGCTTGCTGTTGGGAATTTACAATGAAAACCTCAGCATTTGGAAAAGCATTTCCTACAAGCTTTCCCGAATAGCAGGCCTGTGCCGAATTAAGTTGGCCAGTGATATCTAGCTTTGTGACAATGTCTGGAGCTATGAAGGGCACAAGCGGGTTGGCACCTGCATATTCCATGTGCAGATTACCGTAAGCTGGCGATGATATTGTAATGCTATCCTTTGAAGTTGCATTTCCACTGTGGCCCCAAACGTCCATCGTCTCGTCTGAGAACACCCTCCGACTAATTACAACCATACCTGGCAAGACAAAATGGACAATGCCGGTGATTCTTGCAGTGACACCTTGGGCTGTACTCATTGAGAATGTACGGTTATCCCCAGCGAAACAATCTTGATGTTATAAGCTGGCGTTCTACTTGTGACCAAAGTGTCCTTCCTTTCGCCTTTAGTACGCGATGCGCGTTGGAACAAACGATCCCATATCCCTATTGTTATCCCCAAACAATTCGCGCCCCCCCAAATTCCTATCGTATGGTGTCGCCCATGTGACGAGCATCGTCGCCTGTCTTTGAAACTAAAAAGAGCCTAAGGCAACGGAAATCACGATAGGAATTCAGACCAGATCGTCAGCGGGTCAGCCAGGAGCGAGCGCGGATGGTCAGCAGGGCGTAGGGAAAGACCCAGAACAAAGTGAAGAATCCGAAGTATGCGTAGATGATACCGTAGAGAAAATCGGCGGAACGCTCGCTCCTGAGAAAATAAAGCATATTGAAAAAGGCAAAGATGCCGATGGCCGAGAGCAGGCGCAGCATCAGCAAAGGCTTGCTGAAAACCAGGAAAATCATGAGGAAAAGAACGGCGTAATTGACCGGATAGCGAAAATTGGTAATGAATCGGTCGCACAGCGCAATGCATCGAGAAGTCAGAGGCCGCTTCCAGACGATGGACTGAAAACGAATCTCCTCGCGAATGTAGCTGCGGTCCCATCGCAAGAACATCTTGCACAGTTTGCCATACGTTTCCGGGGCCACAGTGTGCACCGTAGCCGTACGCTGATAGACCGTATGAAACCCAGCTTCAAGAATGAAGTTGGTCAGCGCGCGGTCCTCGCCGTAGGTGCACGGCACGCCCCAAAAAGTTTGCGTGGACCAGCCTTCGAGCACCTCTCTCACAACCGAAGTGCGATATGCGGTCAGCGCCCCCGGGCAGCAGTAAACCGTCTGGTATGACGATTCCACCGCGCGCAGAAGATCAAACGATAAGATATAGCGCACGTGCAACATGCGCGGAATCAAACCGTGGCGCCGGTTATAAACCGCAACGCGGCCGGCGACGGCGCCGACCTTCGGGTTTCGAAATGGTCCGGCAATCGCCAGCAGAGCGCGCGGGTCAATTACGCTATCGGAATCAATGGTGACGACAATCTCGCCTTTCGCCTTGGAAAAACCCTCCGCGAGTGCATCCCGCTTGCCGCGATTTTTTGGAAAGCGAATAGGCGTGAGCCGGCCCGGGTATTTATCCACGGCGCGCTGAATGTATTTCCAGGTGTCGTCGGTGCTTCCGTCGTCAATTACTAGAACTTCCAGGCGATCCTTCGGATAGACCGCCAGAACGGCAGACTCGATCGACTTCGACACCATCGAACCCTCGTTATAGGCCGGGATGATGATCGTGAGGCTTGGAGCATTTTGAAAATCGGCGGAAGGAAATGGACGATAGCGAATCCAAAAGATTGTACGGAAACCGAGTAAAATTGTCCCCATGATGGCCCAGAGAATCGCCGGCCGCACAATGAAACGGGACCATTGATGCTCTTCCGCAGCGAGCCACAGCGGATCGAAGGCTGCGCTGCGATACACTCCGTAGGCTAGGAAGACGAACCCGGCGACGATGAGGACGGTCAAAAACCAATCCCAACGATCGCGCTTTTCTTCCTGAGCGATTTCCTTGGAGAAATTCTCCGCCTGCTCGAGCGAACGCACATCCATCACTGCGGCAATGGCTTGCCCATTCTCGATTTCAGCATTCGCCGCGAATTTCGCTGGCAACCCGCTCTCCATGCTTACATTCTCGCTCAGTGGCATTAGCAAAAATCAAATCCAAAATTCTAGGTGAATGACTCAAGCATCGCAAGTCGCAGAGAATTCATAAGGGGCCACGGCATTTCGATTCTTCGCGGCAATCTCTGGTTGCAAAGATGCAGGTGTATTATCCATGGCAACGTCTCCTGGAAAGCCGCAGCGCTGGTTCCGAAGAGGTGTGTTAGTCTCAGGTTTATCCAATGCAACTATTAAAAGGAAATACGCTCCTCGATCGAAGCTTTCAGGCCAGCATCACGCTCAAGGGCATCGATGGCTTGCTGGAGATTCTGGGGGGTCTCCTTGCATTGTTCGCCAGCCCAAGCCGCGTGAACACATTCCTAGATGCAATTACCCATCACGCCGTGACTCGCAATCCGAATGCCTTTATTGCCTCCCACCTTCTTCACGCGTCGAGCACAATCACCGGCCACGCGCACTATTTTATTGCTTTTTACCTCGTTTCGCATGGGCTGGCGAAAGCGATTCTCGTTGTTGCCTTATGGCTCAACCGGATGTGGGCTTATCCGGGAATGATCATCTTGCTTGTACTTTTCATATTGTATCAGTTTTATCGAATGACATTCGCAATGTCTTGGTGGCTCATCTGGCTCACCGTTTTTGACATCATCGTGATTTTATTGACATACGCCGAATATAAGAAACAGCGAGCATCGAAAGCCGCCCTTTTATCCAACTGAGCGCAAATCGACTCGCCGCCGGATAACTCACCCGACGATCTCGCGAAGATCACCTACCAAATCCTGCAAACCTGATCCGGCGGACGCACCATCGGATCACCCGCTTTGCAATCGAAAGCGCTGGCGAAAACTGCCATGTTGGACGGTGCGGCGATGGCGCGGTATTTGTCCAGCGGGTGCGGATCTGTCTTAGCAAGCATCAGATCCATTTCAGGACGGTGCGTTCCCTCCCATGTGCGCGCCCATGCGAGGAAGAACCGTTGAACAGGCGTAAAGCCCTGAATCTTTTCGCCCGACTGCCCTTCGGGCGTTTTCAGGAACGCCTTGTACGCAATCGTCAGTCCGCCGAGGTCAGCGATGCTTTCGCCGAGCACAAGTTTTCCATTTTCGTGGACGTCACCCTGCACGACGTAGCCATCGAACTGATGCTCAACGCAGTCGGCGCGCGCCTGGAAGTTCTTGGCGTCGTCCGGCGTCCACCAATCGCGAAGATTTCCTTCAGCGTCGAATTTTCTGCCCTGATCGTCGAAGCCGTGCGTCATCTCATGTCCGATAACGGCGCCGATGCCGCCATAATTGAGGGCGTCATCGGCTTTGGCGTCGAAGAACGGCCATTGCAGAATGCCAGCCGGAAAAACAATTTCGTTCATTGAGGGATTGTAGTAAGCGTTCACGGTCGGCGGCGTCATGCCCCACTCCGTGCGATTGACAGGCTTACCGATCTTGGCCATTTCGTAACGAAACTGAAATTCGCGGCCACGAATGACGTTGCCATAGAAAGATTCGCGGCTCACGCGATAAGCTGAATAATCGCGCCACTTATCCGGATAACCAACCTTGAGCATGATGTGGCTCAGTTTTGCGATTGCTTGCTGCTTTGTCGCCGGGCTCATCCACGGCAGCGTCTCAATGTCGTCATGGAGGGCGTTCACAAGATTGTGAACCATTTTCAGAGCGGCGGCTTTTGCCTCCGGCGGAAAGGCAACCTCGACGTATTTCTGGCCCAACGCTTCGCCGAGCTGGCGATCCGTCATTTGCACGCAGCGCTTCCAACGCGGCTGCAATTCCTTTGCGCCCGTCAGCGTTTTGCCGAAGAAATCGAAATTTTCGTCGACAAATTTAGAGGAGAGTGCGGGAGCGGCGGCATTGACCAGATGCCAGCGCAGGTAGATTTTCCAATCGGAAAGCGATGTCGAGGTGAGCTGATCGTTGAGGCGCTTGAAGAAGTCCGGCTGGCCTACGTTGACTTCCTTCACGTCGGGATAGCCAACGTCTTCGAGGTATGTGCTCCAGGAAAAATCCGGCGTCATCGACTGAAATTGGGCGATGGCCATCTTGTGGTAGCGCGATTCTGGGTCTCGCATGGCGACGCGGTCCATGGAAATCTTGGCCAGGTTCGTTTCTATGGCCATAACCGTGTGGGCTTCTTGAGTGGCAGTTGCAGGGTCATCGCCCACGAGCTTGAACATGCTGGTCAAATGCATGATGTATGCGGCGCGAATTTTTTGTTCACGCGCGTCGTCTTTGACGTAGTAGTCGCGGTCAGGAAGTGCGAGTCCGCCCTGAAACGCATTGGCAATTTCCAGCGTGCTGTTCTTGTAGTCCTGGCCGGAGCTAAAACGGAAAAGCACAGGCACGCCCATGCTCTGCAGGCGTGCGACTTCTTTCTCGAGTTGCTGCATATTGGAAATGTCGTTGATGCGAGTCAACTCGGATTCAAGAGGTTGGATGCCTGCCTTCTCGATGGCGTCTTCATCCATGCAGCTTGCGTAATAATCGCCAATCTTCTGTTCGGTCGAGCCCTGTGCCGTGTCGCGGTCCGCTGCCGCCTTTTCCAAAATTCCGCGGAGGACGTCCTGATTCTTGTTGAGAAGCCAGTTGAATGTGCCCCAGCTTGCGTACTGCGGCGGAATCGGATGGGACTTGTTCCATCCGCCGTCGGCAAATTGGAAGAAATTGACGCAGGCATTCGCCGTGGTATCCAGGTCGGCGGGATCTAGCCCGTGCGTTTGCTGTTGCGTCTCAGCGTCCTGGCCGGATACTGTGGCTTCGGGAAAGAAACCAGCGCGGCAATAAGCACCGGTCTGAGCCATAAGGGATCCCGGCACCGAGCACAGCGCAGCAAGAACTGCCAGTTTAATCAACGTCCGCATATACCCTCGCTTTGATTCGACTTTGCCCGCGCGCATTCAAACCTCGGGCGCAATGATTTGTCAAACACGCCCCGAGTCTGGCTGATGAGACGCATACTTTTACCCATGAGTTTCATTGGGGTGAACATCCGCAGCAGCGTCATTCCACGGTTAAGCTCTTTCATATAAAATGTTTGGATTCCGTGCCGTGCGGTTTTTCAATCCGTCCGGCTTGGCGAGGCAATTGATGATCCTGGACACGAACGACATACAGAAGATCCTGCCGCACCGCTATCCATTTCTCATGGTGGACGCAATTGTCGAGATGGAGCGCCTCAAGCGGATTGTGGGAATCAAGAACGTCACGATCAATGAATACTTCTTTGCCGGGCATTTTCCCGGCCAGCCTGTCATGCCTGGTGTACTGATCGTGGAAGCCATGGCGCAAACTGGAGGCTTCCTGTTGCTGCAGGAAATTCCGGAGCGCGAGAGCAAGCTGCTTTATTTCGTCGCGATTGACGATGCGCGTTTCCGCCGGCCCGTGGTTCCCGGAGATCAATTGCGCATCGAAGTCGATGTAGTCTCCTGGCGGACGACTTTCTGCAAGCTGGCGGGCAAGGCGATGGTGGGCAATGAACTTGCTGCCGAGGCGACTCTGATGTGCAAGACGGTGGACCGCAGAGCATGAGCATAATTGATGCCCGAGCGAGCGTTTCCCAGAGCGCCCGAATTGGCAAGGACGCGCGCATCGGCGCGTTTTCCGTGATTGGCGACGATGTGGAGCTGGGCGATGGCTGCGTGATCGAACCTCATGCTGTGATCAATGGGCCGTCTCGCATTGGCAAGAACAATCATGTCCGCTCGTTCGCCGCGATCGGCTGCGATCCACAAGATATTAGCTATGCCGCGGAGCGCGTTTGCCTCGAAGTTGGTGATGGAAACGAATTCTACGAATTTGTGACCGTATCTCGCGGGACAAAAAAAGGCGGAGGCACGACGCGCATCGGCAGCAAGAACATGTTCATGGCTTATTCGCATGTTGCACACGACTGCCTCGTAGGGAATCACACAATTTTCGTAAATGGGGCTACGCTGGCCGGTCACGTGACGATAGAAGACAACGCGACGATTGGAGCGTTCTGCACGGTGCATCAATTTTGCCGCGTTGGCCGCCATGCTTACGTCGCCGCGCTGACGGCCATCACGCAAGACGTCCCGCCATTTTCCAAGGTCGTGCAGTCGCGCGATGTTCGCTGCTTCGCCGTGAATTCGATCGGTCTCCAGCGGCACGGCTTCAGCCCGGAGCGCATCAAAACAATCGAACGCGCGTTCCGCCTTCTCTTGCGCTCGAAGCTGAATACAACCCAAGCGCTTGAAAAGATGAAAGCGACGCTCAACGGCTCAACCGACGTGTCCGAACTGATTCGTTTCATTGAGACCGCCGAGCGCGGTCTCGTTAAGTAGAAAACCGATGCCATCTCCTAAGGAAGTTTCTTCGACCACCGGGTGGGGTTTGATCGCCGGCAATGGGAAATTTCCATTTCTTGTCCTCGAAGGAGCGCGAAGTCGGGGGATCGATATGGCCGTGATTGCGATTCGTGAGGAAGCCTCACCACAGCTCGAACAATTGGCTCGGCGTTTGCACTGGGTCAGTCTCGGCGAACTGAGCCGCGCCATCGAACTGCTCCACAGCGAGGGGGTACGGCAAGCTGTGATGGCCGGGCAGGTGAAGCACAATAAGATTTTCAGCTCCATACGACCGGACTGGAAGCTGGCCAAGCTGTTGCTATCGTTGCCGAAGAAAAATACCGATTCGTTGATTGGCGCTGTCGCGGGACTGCTTGAAGATGAGGGAATTCATCTGGTTGACTCGACTGTTTTTCTTGCTTCGCTGCTTCCAGAAAAAGGCGTCCTGACACGGCGCGCGCCGGATGAAGAAGAAGCGGCCGACATTGCCTACGGACGTGAGGTTGCGCATCGGCTGGCGGGCCTGGACCTGGGGCAAACCGTCGTGATTCGCGAGCGCGCCTGTGTCGCAGTCGAGGCCATGGAAGGCACCGACGAAACCATCGAGCGGGCAGCGCGTCTTACGCAAGGGAAGCGTTTAGCCGTCGTAAAAGTAAGCAAGCCCGATCAGGATATGCGTTTCGACGTGCCGGTTGTTGGCCTGCGAACGATCGACGTCATGCAGCGTTGCCATGCGACATCATTGGCTATTGATGCAGGGCGCACACTGCTCTTCGACCGCGAAAAGTTGATCGCTACGGCCGACGAGGCTGGAATCGCTATCGAGGCCTTTACACCCCTCGGCGCGGAAGGCGCATCCGACAAGACTGTGCAAAAGCGGGGTAAAAAGTGACCGGAAAGAAGATTCGCGTTGGCGTGATCGGCGTCGGCGACTTTGGGCGCAACCACGTGCGCGTCTATCACGAACTGCCGGACGCAGAGCTGATCGGCATCCATGACGCCGATCCTGAACGCGCCAGACAGATCGCCGCGGAGTTCGACACGCAAGTTTTCTCCGATGTCGCGCAGCTCGCTGAACAAATTGATGCGGCAAGCGTGGCGGTACCCACGAAACTTCACGCTCAGATTGGTGCTCAGCTACTCGAATCCGGCGTGGATGTTCTTGTCGAGAAACCGATTGCCGTCTCTGTAGCCGAAGCCGACCGATTGATCGCGACTGCGAAGCGTACAGACAGACTCCTTCAAGTGGGCCATCTCGAACGTTTTAATCCGGCAGTCGTGGCCGTTCGGCAGATTGTGACGCGCCCTCTATTCTTCGAGGTGCACCGCCTCGGCGTGTTTTCGCCGCGTAGCCTGGACGTTGATGTGGTTTTCGACGTGATGATTCATGACCTCGACATTTTGCTTTCTCTTTTGAACTCGCCCGCGCGAGACATCCATTCCGTTGGTATTCCAGTTCTAACCGACAAGGTCGATATTGCCCATGCGCGAATCGAGTTCGAATCAGGTGCCGTCGCAAACGTGACCGCAAGCCGGGTTTCCACTGAGCGCGTGCGCAAGCTGCGTTTCTTTCAGACGCGTGAATATGTTTCGGTTGACTACACGCGCCAGGACGTCATGCGATTACGTGTGGCCGGTGAAGGTTCACAACCTGCTATCGATTTTGAGAAAGTGCCAACGCATCCCGAGGAACCGCTCAAGGCGGAACTACGCTCGTTTTTAGATGCTGTGCGTGACAGAGGCGCGCCACTGATTGATGGTGAAGCGGGACGCCGCGCTCTGGATTTAGCCGAACGCGTAATGGCAGGCATCGTGGAACATGCACGCCGCGTGAAACCAGAGTTCGCTGCAGTTCCCAACCCAAGATGATTCCCAGGACACTGGTTCCGCTGAGAATTTCCCGCGTCGACCCAAATGCCCCGCCGGAAAATGGGCAGCGGCGCACGTCGGCGCTCGATTCGCGCATTGTCGTGCCCACCGGGCCGTCCGATCGTCCGCTTGAGACGCGTAGTTCAATTCCTTCCTATTTGCCGCTGGACGTTCTCGCAAGTCGCATGCTGATTCCTCGCGATATGCCGGTGAAGCAGATGGATTCCACCGTCTCAGCCATCCCGGCGCACGTGCCGATTGCCGTGCTGGAAACCCGCGTGGTCGTGCCGCAGGAGGCAAAGCTCGAGGAATCTACAAAGATTACGCCTCGAACGCCCTTGCCCGCGCAAATCTTCCAGGACATTGTCGAGCCGGATCTCATTACCACTGGCGAAATCAACCTGCTGGCGAGTCCAGAGAAGCCAGAGGCCAAGGACTGGCAATGGCTCGCACGGTCTTTTTCGCTGATTGTCCACGTTAGCGTAATTCTGCTGATCCTATTCTTGCCAAGGCTATTCACTACGAACGAGCCTACGCAGGAGGTGCAACTGGCGCGGGAACAGTTAGCGCGCGTTTTTCTGCCGCCGTCTGTCCGGGAAATCCCGAAAGAGCGCCCGCGGCCCGAACAGCCTAGCTCGCGAATTCGCCTGGACCCGCGCATTCTGAAGGAGCTCACACCGCCGAAGCCGCCCGAACCAGCCCCTCTTACGGGTCCTAAGGATACTGCGCCCCCGCAGCCCGAAGCGTCAAAGGCGGCTCCGCCACAACCTCCGCCGGCAGCACAATCTAAACCGGAGGACGCATTCAAGCCGCTGACGGAAGTGCAGCCGCCGCCTTCGCCAACGCACAAACTGAACTTGGAAATTCCTCATCTTTCGCCAGAGCAGGAACTGCAAAAGTCTGCCCAGGAGGCACTGCGAAACCAGAACAGTTCGAACTCCGCTTCGATTACCGAGCCACTGCCGCGACCTCCTGGCGCTCCTCCTCCCAGCGGCGCAGAGGGTGACGGACAATTGGGAAGCGGCGTGCAGATACTGACTCCTACTCAGGGCGTCGATTTCTCGAATTATTTGGCTCGACTGATTGCGCGGGTGCAGCAGAATTGGGATTCCGTGATGCCCATTTCGGCGCGCATGGGTGACAAAGGCGTCGTCATAATGCACTTCCACATCATGCGAAACGGCAACATGCCCGGCTCGGAGCCTTTTCTTGAGCGCACGTCCGGAAAGGAACCGCTGGACCGCGCCGCCGCCGCCGCGCTCACGGAGTCAAATCCCTTCGAACCCTTACCATCGGCATTTACGGGGCCATACATCGAACTCCGAATCATCTTCCTTTATAACCTGCCGATGGATTACAACTACAACCAGTGAAACCGAGTCGCAATCAAGCCCTCGGAGCGCTCCTGCTCGCGCTCGGCGTATTGATTTACCTCGTGCTTCGTTACGAGGTCTTTCACGGATGAATGCACCGGCACGCTCGCTGATTGTGATCCTAGGCCCAACGGCGTCAGGAAAATCAGCGCTCGCAATTGCGATCGCCGAGATTCTCGGTGGCGAAATCGTTTGCTGCGATTCCACGCAGGTCTATCGTGATTTCGATATTGGCACAGGCAAGATTCCCCGTGAGCAACAACGGGGAATTCCGCACCATTTGACCGACTTGGTCGATCCCGGGGAAATCTTCACGGCTGGAGAGTACCGCCGACGCGCAGTGGAAACACTCGTTGAGGTTACGGGGAGAGGAAGGATTCCGGTTCTGACAGCAGGGACCGGATTGTACCTGCGAGCTTTGCTCGAGGGGTTAGCCGACGCACCAGCGCGCTCAGAAACGCTTCGCGAAAGGCTGCGTCACGGCGAAACACTCAAAGGGCCGGGCTATCTTCACCGCCTCCTCATACGCTTGGATTCAGAGACTGCCTCGAAAATCGCTCCTGGCGACGCGCAAAAACTCATCCGTGCAATCGAGATTTGTCTTCTTGCGGGGAAACCAACGAGCGAAGTCCATCGGCGCGGACGTGTGGGCCTCGAAGGATACTCGGTACTCAAGATTGGCTTGGTGCCGCAGCGGGCTGCTCTTTACGCGCGCGTCGATCAGCGCGTCACGAGCATGATCGAATCTGGATGGGTCAGTGAAGTCAGAGACCTGATGAAGAAGGGCATTCCCACGGTCGCGAAGCCGTTCACTTTTCTCGGTTATTCACAGCTTCGCGAACACATTCAGGGCTCAAAATCCCTCGAGCAAGCGGTGCGCGAAACGCAACAGGCCATACGGCGGTATGCAAAACGTCAGATTACATGGTTTCGGCGGGAAGCTAATGTTTACTGGTTCAAGGGATTTGGAGATGACCCAAGAATCTTGGAAGCGGCACTGGAATTGGCGCGCAGTTCCGGAGAGTAGTCTCCATACGCAACCGTATTGACTTTCTTCAGCCAGGCCTGTTATCTTCATTCCCATACTGTTCCGTATGTAGCGTCACAAGGTACCCTGATAATGGCTATTCACCGAGCGAGCTTAGTCCGGCTGGAACGGTCCGATTGGGTCCGGGCGGGGACCGAAATCCTTGCGGCGCAAGGATTAGAAGCCGTTCGTGTGGAGGAACTCGCGCGAAAACTCCACATCAGCAAAGGCAGTTTCTACTGGCACTTCCGCGACCGCGACGATTTACTGCAGGCAATTCTGGAGACATGGGAGGCCGACCAAGCAGACTGGAACATTGACCAGAGCGAGCGCGATCGAAGCCCCGCAGAACGGTGGGCCAAGCTGGTTGAGCTCTTGTCTCGTTCAGGTTACGGTCGACTTGATGTCGCCATGTTCTCCTGGGCGCGTGATGATCAACGGGTCGCGCGGCGAGTGAAGGAAGTAGAGAAGAAGCGCATAGCCTATCTCGCAAGAGTTTTTCGCGAAATCGGCTTCAACGCGTCGCAGGCGCGCGAGTGGTCGCATGCGGCGATGCTTTTGTATGTGGGCTGGGTGGATTGCGCGACGCGAGACGCGTTCTTTGGCGAATCCGGAATTCCGCTCGCGGAGACATTATCCCGGCTGGTTCTTGCGGCTTCTGCTCTTGCAAGCCAAGAGACCCTGCGGCAATAGACCTTTTCCGCGAGTATAATGAACCTGGCATGCGACATGCTGCTAACCACTTCGCACTCCTTGCTTCCGGCATAGAATGAAGACGGCCTCCCGTTTAGACCATTCCGAGCGCGTATTCCTTGTAGGCGTTGGTGTGAAACGCGGAGCGCGCGGCGCTGGAGTTCCCGGCGGGGCCGCGGAGCGAGAGTCCCTGTCCGAACTACAAGAGTTGGCGCAGAGCGCCGGTGCGCGCGTTGTTGGCAGTCGCCTGCAGATGCGCGATTCGCTCGATCCGGCAACCCTGATCGGGCGAGGCATGCTTGCGGAGTTAAAGAAGGAATCGGAGCGTCGGGATGCGGACCTGATTATTGTGGATCGCAATCTCTCGCCGGTTCAGTATCGAAATTTGGAACGTGAAATGGATCTTCCGGTTATTGACCGTACGCAACTGATTCTCGATATTTTTGCGCGCCATGCGCACAGCCGCGAAGGGCAGCTACAAGTCGAGCTCGCGCAGTTGAATTATCTGTTGCCCCGCCTCGCGGGCAGCAAACGCGAATTGTCGCGCCTGGGCGGCGGAATCGGCACACGCGGACCGGGGGAGCAGAAACTGGAGACTGACCGGCGGCGGATTCGCGATCGTGTGCGAAAGATTGGTCAGTCGATCGAAACCGTGAGACGGCAGCGCGCTCTGCGCAGGCGTGCGCGGCAGGCGGTCCCGCTCGGCACAGTTGCGCTTGTCGGCTATACGAACGCAGGAAAATCCACGCTCTTCAACGCCCTGACAAATGCGGACGTGCTCACATCGCCAAAAATGTTCGCGACTTTGGATCCGACGATTCGGTCGCTGCGCCTGGGTCCGCGCCGCCGCGTGCTGATTTCCGATACGGTTGGCTTCATTCGTGATCTTCCGCCGGATTTGATTGCCGCGTTTCGCGCGACTCTTGAAGAAGTTCAAGAAGCGGCTTTGATCGTTCAGGTGACGGATATTTCGAATCCCACACATGCAGAACAGGATGCCGAGGTCGAAAAAGTTCTGGGCACGCTGGGAGTCGCCGACCGCCCGCGATTGCACGTTTTCAACAAGATCGACCGCCTCTCTGCCGAAGATTTATCCGTCTTGCGAGAATCTTTGCGCGCGGAGCGCGACACCGCGGCTCACCCGAGGGTTTTGGTATCTGCGCTGGCGCGCGATGGATTTGAGGATCTTCGGGAACAAATCGAGCTGGCGATGCCCATGGATCCCCTCGTATCCAGACGATTGAGCGTGCCGCTTTCCAATGGCCGCGAGCTGGCGATGCTTTACGCGTGTGGCCGTGTTCTGCACTCGGAAGTGCTGGATGATCATATCCAACTGGAAGCCGAGCTACCCCAGTCACTCGCGGTGCGCCTCGAAGCCTTCACAAAACATTCTGAAGCGGACCAAGCGAGCGCGTAGCGAGTCTTATGCCACATTCTTTTTCGCATGACTTCAATTGGACAGGACTGCGGTGAGTTACGCGAGCCGTCACACCCGAATCTGTGGAAATCATTGTGGAAATTGCCCTTATTGCAATGACCATGCAGTATTACTGCAATTTGTTGAGTTTTTGAGATTTTAGCGGGACCCCAGCCTAACTGCTTACCCAACAATAGCTTACGGATGAGTGGCCCGCTCGGCCTTGAGCCAAGCATCTCTGGATTGGGTGAACAGATCGTGTATCCAATTTTCACAAGCTGAATGCCTAAAGAAACCAAAGGGTTACTAAGCATTCTCGAATGGGCATCTGGACGTATAGCGGGGATAACCGTCAGGAAGCCATGCTCTTAGAATCCCTCACGTCGTTGCGTTGACTCAATCCCCCCGCCGCACTATAGTGGCATCTTCTCCTGCAACCGAATGTGAGCGGCTGCGGGGCTGCACGGGCCGAGGCCGAGATGAATCTCCCGAACAGCCTGACGATTCTGCGAATCTTCTTCGTGCCTCTGCTCGTCGTTGTTCTGCTTACCCGCGAACCGAACTGGGATTTTTGGGGCATGTCCGTGCATTTTGAGGTTTGGGGTGTGCTGATTCTCCTCGCCGCAGCCGCCACAGACGCCGCAGATGGATACATCGCGCGCAAACGCGCGGAAATTACCACACTGGGAATCCTGCTCGATCCCATCGCGGATAAGCTTTTGATTTGCGCTGCATTCATATCACTGACGGCGATGGGGCTCGTTCATGCATGGATGGTGGTGGTGATCGTTGGACGAGAATTCGTCGTTGACGGTCTACGCAGCATCGCCTCCGTCGAAGGTCTCGTTATTCCCGCATCCCCGCTCGGCAAGACGAAAATGGTGTTGCAGGTGCTGGCTGGTTGCATTGTGATTTTTTCCGCAACGCACCCGGGTATCAAAACGCTGGCGCTCGTGTTGCTGTGGCTGGTTGTAATCAGCGCCGTCGCCTCGGCAGTTCACTATTTTCTGATGTTCTGGAGCCAGGTGGATGACCGCATCAAGCAGCGGCGTCACTCCGAGGTTGTTTTGGCGCAAAAGAAAAATCCGCAAGATGTCCCCACTCGATAAGTCAGAAAAACAGGCGCTTCTGGAAATCGCGCGGAAGGCAATTTTTTTTGCTCTGACGGGTAATCGCCGCCCGGAAATTTCTTCGCTGGCTGGCGCCCTCGGGGCTCCCGGAGGTGCGTTTGTAACCCTCCGGAAAGGCAGCCGTCTGCGAGGGTGCATCGGGCGCATCGCAGCCGAAGAGCCTCTGGCGGTAGTCGTTTCGGAATGCGCGGTTGCAGCCGCCACTGAGGATCCGCGGTTTTCTCGGCTGCGTGTTGATGACATGGCCGACCTCGACATTGAGATTTCCGTTCTGTCGGAGCCTCAAGAAACAAAGCCGGATCATATAGAGCCCGGCAAGCATGGCCTGATCATCTCTGGGAACGGGCGGCGAGGAGTCTTGCTTCCGCAGGTCGCCGTAGAACACCGGTTGTCGCGCGACCGCTTTCTAGAAGAAACTTGCCGGAAGGCAGGCCTATTGCCGAACGCCTGGCGTGAGCCTGGTATTCAAATCGAGACTTTTACAGCGGAGGTCTTTTCGGATTCAGACTTCCGTCCGGCAGTTTGCAATCAACTAGATTCCGGCGGATGAAGAACCGTTATTCGATCTCGCAGTAATCCCCAACATATAGTTCGCGGATACTGTACGTAATCAAAACCGTTGAAGAACTGGGCGTCGACCGAAGGACGACCGCTTCGCCCAGGACTTCGCGCGGGAGGTCCTTGTCCGCGTAATGTTTCGATGCTGAACCATATCCCGGAACCGACGTGGCCACATCGCCCGTCTGATAAACGTATTGGCCGTTGTTCCCTTCATAGCGGAAAATGCGCAGATAATCGCCGACCTTGACACCTTGGTTGCTGCCAAGGTTGACATAGGCGATCTGGCGCTGGCCAACTTGAATTTGGAAATTCTTGCTGGCTACAATCATGCCCCGCTTCTTTCCGCTCGGCGGCGCAAACCGGTTGAAATCGGCCTCGGACTTGAGTTCGGGAACAGGTCGTTCGACGAATGGAAGAACAATATCTCCGCGGTAAAGGGAGGTGCAGGCGTTCGTCACCTGCGCTACCGAAGTGTTCTTCTCCACATTTGCAATGGTGATCCGTCCTTCATCTTCCCACCATTGACCCATCGAGCCCATGATCCGATCCTGCCCGTCGAACCATTGCACCGTATTAACATCATGGATGGGGCGCATCACCAGAAATACATCGCCAACCTTCACGCCTTGATTGGCGCCGCGGTTCAGGTAGACGTAGTCACCGTCGGTAAAGGTCAGCCGGGTGGTGGATTCATCTCCAGAGATCACCTGAAATGAGTTCGATAAATGCTCCTTCGTAAACATTCCCGAGCAGTAGATATCGGCCTGGGTCGTCTTGGGCAGCGACGCATTCTGGTCCTGTGCCAGCGCTGCAGAAGATAGGAATGCCACCGACAAACCCACCATTAAGATAGTCCTGCGCATCTTTTTCACTCCTCGCATGCCCACCGATTCGTCGGCGGGAGGCCCATGAATCGACCGTAACAAAGGCCTCTGGGAGCGTCAAGGCAATGTCCCATTGCGTTTTACATTCTGAGTAACGCATCCTAGACAGTTCGATCCCTGTACTAAAGGACAGCATGGCGAAAGACTTTTTATTTGCGGGAGGACGCCTTTGCGGCGTGGTCGCGGGCGCAACCGCGCGCGAGGCGCGGCAGCAATTGGACAGCGCACTGCGC
>JASHRL010000052.1 GCA_030037355.1 Candidatus Acidiferrales bacterium
GCTCAGTGCGGCGATAATTTCCCGGCGTGCCGGTGAACGGACGCGCGATGACGCGGCCGACGCGATGCGGGCCGTCGAGAAGTTTGCGCGCGATTTCGCACATTTTGTACAGCTCGGCGATGGGAATCGTGTCTTCGTGCGCGGCGATTTGGAAAACGCTGTCGCCTGACGTGTAGACGATGGGAAAGCCGGTGCGCTGATGCTCTTCGCCGAGCTCCTTGATGATTTCCGTGCCGGAGGCGGGCTTGTTGCCGAGCGTTTTGCGACCGATGGCGCGTTCGAATTTTTCCATCAGATCGCGCGGGAAACCATTTTTGTAGACCGGAAACGCTTGATCGAGCCAAATGCCGGCCATTTCCCAGTGGCCGGTGGTGGTGTCCTTGCCGGGAGAAACTGTGATTCCCTTCCCGAAGGCGCCTGCGGGATGCGCGGGCGGATCGAGATGCGCGAGAGGTTTGATGTTGGCGAGACCGAGGCGGACGAGATTGGGCAAGCGCAGCGGGCGCGAGCGGGCAATGTGGCCGAGCGTGTCGCGGCCCACGTCGCCGTAATCGGCGGCGTCGGGAAGCTCGCCAATGCCGACGCTGTCGAGAACGATCCAGATGATGCGCGAGAATGGAGTGTCCTTCACTCTGGGCCTTCCTCAGCGCTCATGGACTGCTCGATGTAGTTGGTCGTCCTCTGAACTCATTTTTCAAGTCTTTCTGCAACTGCTCGTAAAAGGACCTGCCCCAGAGGTTACGATCTTTATCTCGAAGGGGTAGGTCGAGTGACGTAGAATTCGCAACAGCCTCCTTGAATTGTTCGTAGCCTGCCCACATCTTCTCGAAAGCAATTACATTCGAGAGTCGCCCGAACTCCGTTCCGCCGTCCTTGTCTAGCGTTGTCGCGACACGGATGTCATACACAGTGAAATCCTCAGGATACAAAATCGTGAGGATCGCGGAAGCCATGGGCAAATGGAAGCCCCATCCCTCGAAGAGCACTCTCATGCGTTCCTCGGACTTCTGCGCTTGTGCGATTTCCACGGTTAGAGCCTTGACAGCCTGCGCGAGGTTTAAGCGCTGATCCCCTATTTTCAACAATCGGGCAGCAATACGTGATTTCGCTCGATTAGCCTTCCAGATGACAATGCAAAAAAAGTCTTCTGGTTCGAGATAGCCCTGCTCTCGAAAACGAGGGTTTACCTCCTCGAGGAGATACTGTTCCAGTCTGTAGTATTTGACGTAGCTATCCACGCATATATCTCCTTAACTAGCGGTCACAGGCAGCGAAGCAGCACGATTCTACGCCGCGATTGTGGAACTGAGAAGGTAACAGAAGGCCGGATTGCGACGGGGTTGCGCGAGCGCGTATAATTTTTAGTTTAGGCACATGGCGACGAAAACGACAGAGCAGGCTGATCCCGGATCGCGCGGCCCGAAAGCTGCAGAAGAGAAGCGATTGGGGCGGCGCGCACAGACGAAGGCTGCGGAGGCGCCGGAAACCGCCACTGCAACCATCGAGCTCGATTCAGCGCAGGATGCCATACGCGTGCGCGGGGCGCGCGTGCACAACCTGAAGAACATCGACTTCGAAATTCCTCACAATGCCATCACCGTGGTGAGCGGCGTTTCCGGGTCGGGAAAATCGAGCCTAGCGTTCGACACGATTTATGCCGAAGGCCAGCGGCGGTACATCGAATCGCTTTCGGCGTATGCGCGGCAGTTCCTGGAGCGCATCGAGAAGCCGGATGTGGACGAAGTGACAGGAATTGCGCCGGCGATTGCGATTCGACAGAAGAATTCGACGAGAAATCCGCGCTCGACGGTGGCGACGTCCACGGAAATTTACGATTACCTGCGGCTGCTCTACGCGCGCGTGGGCCACACGTTCTGTGTGCGGTGCGGCGAAGAAGTGAAGAAGGATTCGATCGACGAGATCGCCGAGCGCGTGCTGGCGCTGCCGACCGGGCGGAGATTTTACGTTCTCTACCGGCTGGTGTTGCAAAACGAAGCGCCGTCTGACGCAGCCAAGACGATGATCAGCGGAAAGGCGCCCCGCACTGCGCCGCCTAGCAAAACGGCGAAGAAAATTCTGCCGCAGGCGGAAGCGATCAAACGGACGCTTGGCGATTTGCAGAAACGCGGATTCAGCCGGCTCTATCAGGAAGGGCGCGTTTACGAGTTCTCTTCCCCGGAAACGCTGCTGGATGTGGACTTCGCGAAGCCCGTCTATGTGCTGGCGGACCGGCTCACGCTGGGGCCGGAGATTCGTTCGCGGCTGAAAGACTCTATCGAAATCTGCTATCGCGAAGGGCGAGGCGAGGCGATTTTGGAATTCGTGGCGGAGCAGCCGGGAGCGGCTCCCGAGCGGATGATTTTCAGCGAACGCTTCGAATGCAAGAAATGCGGGATCGTGTATCAGGAACCGGAGCCGCGATTGTTTTCGTTCAACAATCCCTACGGAGCATGCCCGCGATGCCAGGGATTCGGCAACACGATTGACTTCGACATCGACCGCGTGATTCCCGACAAAGGAAAATCGCTCGCGGAAGGCGCCGTCGAGCCGTGGACGAAACCGCGCTTCCGGCAAATCGTGCAGAATTTGAAAGCCTATGCGACGAAGAAAGGCATTTCGCTGACGGCGCCGTTCCGCCAGCTCACAGAACAACAGAAGAAATGGATCATCGAAGGCGATCCGAAAGAGGACTGGGGCGGCGTCACGGGATTTTTCGCGTGGCTTGAGCGCAAGAAATACAAGCTGCACGTGCGCGTCTTTCTGAGCCGCTACCGCGGATACGCGACGTGCCCGGATTGCCAGGGAACACGGCTGCGGCCGGAAGCGCGAGCGGTGCGCGTCGAGGGGAAATCGATCACGGAAGCTTGTCAGATGACAGTGACCGATGCGCGAAAGTTTTTCGAAGGATTGAAGCTGAGTGCGGCGGAAGCGACGATTGCCGGGAAAGTCCTCGAAGAGGTGCGCGAGCGGCTTCAATTTCTGGATGAAGTCGGGTTGGAATATCTCACACTGGACCGGCTGACTTCGACGCTCTCCGGCGGCGAATCGCAACGGATCCAACTGGCGACGTCGCTGGGATCGCATCTGGTCGGCGCGTTGTATGTGCTCGATGAACCTTCCATCGGATTGCATCCGCGCGATACGCACCGGCTCATTTCGATCCTGAAAAGTTTGCGCGAGCTGGGGAACACGCTGCTCGTGGTGGAGCACGACGCGGACACGATTCGCGCGGCGGATTACGTGATGGATCTTGGCCCGGGCGCGGGCGAACACGGCGGGAAGATCCTTTTTGCGGGAACGCAGAAGCAACTGGAAACAGACAAACGTTCGCTGACGGGACGATACTTGAGCGGCGAGTTGCATATTCCCGTGCCCACGACTCGGCGGAAGACACAAGGACGATTCCTGAAAGTTCTGAAAGCGCGAAGCCATAATCTGAAGGAAATCGATTTGATGGTGCCGTTGAATATGATTGTGGCGATTACAGGAGTATCCGGATCGGGGAAATCGACGCTGGTTCACGATGTGCTGTACAAAACGCTGCAGGCGAAACGCAATGGCGGCAACTGGCGCGACGCGTGCGACGACATTCAAGGAGATGCGGCGCTCGCGGCTGTGGAGATGGTGGATCAATCGCCGATTGGGCGAACGCCACGGTCGAATCCGGCGACGTACCTGAAGGCGTTCGATGCGATTCGCGAGCTTTTCGCTTCGACGCCGGATGCCAAGAAGCACGGATACACAGCGGGGCATTTCTCGTTCAATATTCCGGGCGGGCGATGCGAAGCGTGCCAAGGCGACGGCACGGTGACCGTGGAGATGCGGTTTTTGGCGGATGTGGAATTGATTTGCGAGGAATGCAGAGGCACGCGATACAAGAGCGGCATCCTCGAAGTGCGCTATCACGGCAAAAACGTTCACGACGTGCTGCAAATGACGGTGCACGAGGCGATGGCGTTTTTCGCCGGCGCGCCGAAGGTCACGTCGAAACTCAAGGTGCTGGAGGAAGTCGGGCTGGGATATCTGCGGCTGGGGCAATCCGCGTCGACGCTTTCCGGCGGCGAGGCACAACGTTTGAAACTGGCGGCGCATCTCACGCGGCAAGAAAATACCGGCGTCCTGTATATCTTCGACGAACCGACGACCGGGTTGCATTTCGATGATATTTCGAAGTTGCTGGCGGCGTTTCGGAAGCTGCTCGAGGGTGGAGCGTCCGTGCTGATCATCGAGCATAATCTGGATGTCATCAAATCGGCGGATTGGGTGATCGATCTGGGGCCGGAAGGCGGAGAGCGCGGAGGGCGCGTCGTCGCGTGCGGGACTCCGGAGCAGGTTGCGCGCAACGCGCAGTCGTTTACGGGAAAATTTCTGGCGAAGGCGCTCGAAGAAGGGACGCGCAATGGCCACAATGGTCGCCAGACGCCGGTTTCGCAAAATCACGGCCATGAAACGCGCTAGAAAGGCTGCGGCAATTTCTCTAGCGGCGTTCTTTGCCGCGGCCGCGGCAAGCGGGCAATCCTCTACGGGAACGCGGACGAAAGTACACTATGTGTCTCCGGAGGATGTCGCGCTACATCAGCTGCTGGTGGACGCGAAAGCGGCAGCAGACAAAAACGACTACACGACGGCGGCCGCGGACTACGAAAAATATCTGGGACAAAAACCCGACGATGCGGAAGCGCATTTCGACCTTGGGTACGTCTACACGGCGCAGCACCAGGACGATAAAGCAGGGGCAGAGTATCGCAAGGCCATTGAACTCGATCCGAAGATGACGCAGGCGTATTTGAATCTGGGAATCAGTTTGATCGAGAGCGATCCGAAGGCAGCGATTGAGCCGCTCGAGAAAGTCACGGAACAGGAATATGGGTTTGAGCGCGGGCACTTTTTGCTCGGCGTGGCGGAGGAGAACGCGAAGGAACTGCCCCAAGCGGTGAAGGAGCTTGGGATTGCGGTGAAGCTCGACCCGAATGACGAGGCTGCATACACAGCGCTGGGGAGGGCCGAACTTGCATCCGGGAATGCAACGACGGCGGAAACGAACTTTCGCGAGGCTCTGAAGCTGAAAGCGGACGATCCGGATGCGCAGTTGGGGCTGGCGAACTGCCTGATTCAGGAGAAAAAACCGGCGGATGCGACGGCGGCGCTCGGGGATTATCTGAAGATGCAGCCGAATAACGAACGAGCGCGAATGATGCGCGCGTCGTTGCTCACCGATTTGGGCAAGAACGATGATGCGCTCGAGGAACTGGACGCGGCGGCGAAAATCAGACCTGAAACACTGGAGTCGCTCAAACTGCGCGCATTGATTTATTATAGGGAAAAGAAGTACACGCAAACGGCCGCCGTGCTTCAAAGAGCGGAAGCGATGAATCCTCAGAACGTCGATATCCATGCGGAGTTGGGCCACACGCTGATCGAGATGCAGGATTACCCTGCAGCGATAAAGGAGCTGGAAACAGCTTTCCAACTGGATAAGAACGCGACGGACGTCCTGCGCGATTTGATGACCGCGGAATATCTGAACAAGAATTATTCCGCGGCTCTCACCGCTCTCGATCTGCTGGCACAACATGAAACGCCGAACGCAGGCACGTGGTTCGTGCGAGCGACGTGCTACGACCATCTGGGGCAGCTCGCGCCGGCGCTCGATGCGTATAAGAAATTTCTGGCGCTGAATAAAGATCAAATGAGCGATGAATATTTCGAAGCCACTGCGCGCGTCCGGTTTCTCGAAGACGCGCTGAAGAATCACAGGAACTAAAATGGGAGCGCGCGCGCTGATTCCTGTTTGCCTTCTCGGATTGGCGATGACGGCGTTTCCGCAATCGGCGCGTGTGCAAAAAGACATTGCGAAGCATCAGGCGGAGTACGCAAGCGAAACGGATACAGTGCGAAGGGCCAAGATTGTAGCGAAGCTGGGGCAGGCAGAGAGCAAAGCGGCACAACAGAGCGTGGATATCGGAAATTTCGTGGAAGCGCTCGACTTCATGAAGGATTACGACGAAAAGGCGAGCGAGACGGACCGGGCGCTGGACAAAATGGGCGTCAACCCTGAATCGCATTCGAATGGATTTCGCCAACTGCAAATTTCGGTGCGGGAAAACTTGAGAACGGTCCGGCAAATCGCCAATCGCGCGGCGTTTGACCAACGGCAACCGTTTCTCGACCTTGCGAAACACCTGGATGCACTGAACCAAAAACTACTTGGTGAGCTATTCCCGCGGCGGCCGCGGGCGGCGAGCGAGGAAAAGCAGTAATCGAGGTGCGCTGTGGCAAAGAACTTGAAAAGAGTCGCAGGGCTGGGATTGAGCGTGCTTGCGCTGGCGATTGTGAGCCTGGCGTGGGCGAGAATTTCGCGAGCGCAGGGGCAACCGGATTTTCTGAGTCCGAATGAAGCAAACCAGGTGCGCGACGAGCAAGACCCCGGCGGGCGCGCGAAGTTATTCCTGAATTTCGCTCACGACCGGCTGCAGAAATTCGAATATGAATTGGCGCTGAAGACGCCGCAGATGCGCCGCGAAGAACTTCTGAACGGGCTTTTGGATGGATATTCGAGCTGCCTCGATGAAGGAGCGGAGCGCCTGCGAGACGCGCGGGAGGCGGGAGCGAATCTTCGGAGGGTGATCAGCGCGTTTCAGAAGGAAACCAAGGAAAATCTCGAGACCCTGAAGAAAATCGAAGCCACGGGCGGTCCCGAGATAAATTCCATCAAAGATAATTTGGACGACGCGATCGGCAGCACGCAAGACGCATTGGATGAAGCGAACAAAGCTGCGAAAGAATACGGATCGGTGCCGATTCGGAGAAAAACTTGACGCGAAGCGCAATCGCGCAAACGAAGCATGTTCCTGGCGGCGCGATGGTGTTTCAACGAATGTTTACGCGACTGGCGTGTACAGGCAGGCCTCCGCATTTCGTCGTGGAGTTCTATCCGTATTCGAGCCTGACGCATTCGATTCGGCTGAGGGAAGAAACGGCGTATGTGCGGCTTTCGGACTTGCTGTGCAACGCACCTCTTGAGATTTTCGAAGCGGCGGCGGCGATTTTATTGGCGCGCCTATACCGGCGTCGAACGCCGCGTCAGATTGCGGAGGCGTATAAGAACTACGCGCACGGGCGCGACACGCGGCGACGTTTGCTGGCGCTGCGGCGAAAGCGCGCACGGCTGAGGATTTCGCATCCGTGCGGACGGCATCATGACCTGGAACCGCTTTTCGATGAGCTCAACCGGAGATATTTTCAGGCGAGCCTGCCGCGGCCCAGGATCGGCTGGAGCGCGCGGCAGTGGAGGAGCCAGCTCGGAACGTTTGATCCTGCGCTAACGCAAATCGCGATCAACTGCGCGCTGGACAGACCGAGCGTGCCGGAATATGTGATCGCATACGTGCTCTATCACGAGATGCTGCATCAGAAGCACCCCATGAAGCTGGCGCGATGCAGGCTGGAATCGCATTCGAAGAAATTCCGAGAAGAAGAAAAACGGTTTGCAGATTACACGCGGGCGATGAAATTCCTAGAGCGATTTTCCTGAGCCGCTCGGGGCGGCTTTGTCTTTTGCAATTTGCTCCTGAAGCCTGGCAATGCGTTCGCGGACCTTCTTGGAATCTCGCGCGTGGGGAAGAATTTTCAGATATTGCTGGTAGTAATCGATGGCCGTGGCAGGGTCATTCTTTTTTTCGTAAACCTGGCCAAGGAGCAGGCGCGGTTCGGCAAAATTGGGCTTATAGCGCATGGCATCCTTGAAACGCCCGATGGCGCCATCGAGATCGCCCTTGTCCAGATAAAACTTACCAACTTCGATATCGTGATTGGCGACCGCCGGATTGTAATTGGCGACCGGCTGTTCCAACGACGCAGGCGGAGATTGTGTTTGCGCGAAGGCAGCACCGCAAGCACCGAATCCGGCGAGCCACAAACCGAAGGAAACTCGCAAGAACAACGTTTCACACTCGCACCGCACAATGACCTCGGATACTCGAAAATAATTTGGATGACGTCTGATAATATGACGTTGTTCTGCATGGCCGCGCGGATGAATCACGCGGCGCTTACAGCATAACTCTTTCCCATGGACCTCCGCGAGAAAGTTTCCGAATTCCCTCTCGAACCCGGCGTGTATCTGTTCAAAGATGCGACGGAGAAAATCATCTATGTGGGTAAAGCGAAATCGCTGCGGCAGCGCGTGAAGTCGTATCTGCTCGATTCGCGGCAATTGGACGCAAAAACCGGATCCCTGGTGCGGGAGATTGCGGAAGCGGAATACATCGTCGTCGACAACGAACGCGAGGCGCTGGCGCTCGAAAACCATCTCATCAAGCGGTACAAGCCGAAATTCAATATCCTGCTGCGCGACGACAAAACGTATCCCTATATTTGCTTTACCGCTGCGGAGCAATTCCCGCGCGTATTCGTGACGCGGCGGCTGGAGAAGAACGGCTCACTTTATTTTGGGCCTTATTTTCCGGCAGGACTCGCGCACAGGATCGTGCATTTCATCAACCGATACTTCGGAATCCCGTCGGCAAGAATGGAATTGAACCGGCCGCACACGCGAGCGTGGCTCGAATTTTATCTGAGCCGCAGCCTGGGGCCACGCGCGGCAGGACAAACGCTGGAAGAGCGATACGCAGAAGCGGCCCGGGACACGCGACTATTCCTGGAAGGCCGGAGAAGGGACTTAATCAAGAGTCTCGAGGAGCGCATGCAACGCGCGGCCACCGACGAGCGATTTGAGGCCGCGGCAGGCTACAGAAACTTGATTCGCACGGTCAAAGACATGGAGGAGCGGCAAAAAATTGCCGCGGCAGCAGGCGACGACATCGACGTGCTGGCGTGGTACGCAGAGACGCCGCAAGTTGCAGCGAATCTTTTTCATGTGCGCGGCGGACGCGTGGTGGACCGGCGAGAGTTTTATTGGGAGGACTTGGCCGAGTTCGAGCCGCAGGAGTTTGTCACATCGCTGCTGAAACAAATCTATCTGGATGCGAATTACGTGCCACGATTCATTCATGTGCCGATCGAATTTGAGGACTCGCAGCTGCTCGAAGAAGTGCTTTCGGAAAGCATCGGACACCGAGTGGAAATCGCGACGCCGCAGCGCGGAGTGAAGCGCGCCTTTCTCGATCTGGTGGAGACAAATGCCAAGCATTCGTTCACGCAGCGATTCCGCGTGATGAAACCGAATTCCCAAGTAATTGCGGAAGCGCTGGAGGCCGCTCTTGGGCTGCCCACGACGCCGAAGCGAATCGAAAGCTTCGATATCTCGCACATTCAGGGATCGGATACGGTGGCGTCGATGGTTGTATGGGAAAAAGGGAAGATGAAGAAGGCGGACTACCGGAAATTCATCATTCGGGGCGCGAGCGCCGAGACACATGCGAATCGAGCTGACGCAAATAAAGCAACCGCGGGCGAAAACACACTGGAAGCGCAATTGCTGCGCGACGACTTTGCGAGCATGCGCGAGGCTGTGGGACGGCGTTACAAGAGACTGCTCGAAGAAAAAAAGCCATTGCCGAGTTTGATTTTGATCGACGGCGGAATCGGTCAATTGCACGCGGCGGCCGAAGCGCTCGAAAAGCTGAACATCGCGGACCAGCCGCTTGCGAGCATCGCGAAGAAAGAAGAAATCCTATACGTCTATGGACATGAAGGCGAACCTGTCCGGCTGGACCACCATTCGCCAATCTTGCACCTGGTTCAGCAGATCCGCGATGAAACGCACCGCTTCGCTGTGACTTTTCACCGGCTCAGGCGATCGAAGCACCGGCTGCGCACTTCGCTGACGGATGTGCCGGGCATTGGCGAACAAACGGCGCAGAAGCTGCTGAAACAGTTTGGGAGCGTGGCGCGGCTGAGACAAATGAGCGTGGAGGAACTGACGGCCGCTTTGCCGCGCGCGAAAGCCGAAAAGCTGCATGAGTTCCTGCGCGAAGAATTTTCAACGACACAATAACCTCGGACAATGATTCGCGCGTGCGAGACGCGCCGGGGCATATACACCATGCGGGCGCGTATGGAGTTGAAGAAATGAGGCGGGCGGCTGGACCGGCGCGGCTTGCCGCTGCTAGAAGGCTGTGCTACCGTCAAGCGTTCGGAGGTGCATCATGGCTGACAACGTCGGCTCGAAGATCAGTTATTTTATCGTGGGACTGGGCGTGGGGACGCTGCTGGGAATTTTGTTCGCGCCAAAGTCCGGCGAAGAAACGCGCGAATTTCTGTCGAAGAAGGCCGACGAAGGCCGCGAGTATGCGCAAAGAAAAGCGCGAGAATTGCGGGAACGCGCTGAGGATCTGATCGAGCGAAGCAAGGAAATCATGAACCGCGAGAAGAGCTCTCTGGCGGCAGCGGTGGAGGCGGGCAAGGAAACGTATCAGCGGGAGCGGGCGAAGTCCTCGTAACGGAAGTGCGCATAGAAAAGGGCTGATTTAGATGAACGGTTGGATCATCGCGTTTTTCGCCATTGCCACGATTGCGATCGTGATGCAGACGCTGATCCTTGCCGGCATGTATCGCGCGTTCCAGCAGACGAGCACGGAGCTGCGGCGCGTGGTGGATGATCTTCACCGGAAAGTTGATCCCATCCTCGGACGCATCAATCGAGTGCTGGAAAATTCCGAGGACAAGATTACGAGCATCGTCGGCGACGCGGCGGAGATGACGCGGCTGGCGAGAGGGCAGGCGCAGAAAGTCGATCGCGTGGTTACCGAGGCGCTCGAACGGATGCGCGCACAGATTATTCGCGCCGACGTAATTATCACCGGCACATTGGAAGCGATTGAAGACGC
>JASHRL010000053.1 GCA_030037355.1 Candidatus Acidiferrales bacterium
TGCCTCGGTGGGCGGCTAGCTCAGCTGGGAGAGCATCGCGTTCGCAACGCGGGGGTCGGGGGTTCGAATCCCCTGCCGTCCACCAATTTTCGCGTTCGGCAAATCCGCGACGACAATAAACCTGATGCGGCCTGTATAATGCCGGCGTGGGCAGCCGCATTGCAGAATTCTTCGAGTGGCTCTTGGGACCGGAGTCGGGAAAAACTCCTGGCCATTTGGGCCCGCGCTGGATTTTTCTCCGCGCGCTAGGCGTGATTTATTTTTCCGCGTTTTATTCCCTGGCATATCAAGCCAAAGGTTTGATTGGATCGAACGGCATTTTGCCGGCCGACAACTACTTGGATGCCATTCGTCATTCCATTTCGGGTATCACGAGGCTTTGGTATGCGCCGTCTGTGTTTTGGTTCAGCTCGACGGACCGCGCGTTGATGGTCGCCTGCTGGATCGGATTGATTGCCGCGATCGGACTTGTGCTAAATGTTTGGCCACGACTCAACGCTGCGATGTGCTTTGTTTGTTTCCTTTCCTTCATTGGCATTCTGCAGGATTTTTCAAGCTACCAGTCCGACGGGATGTTGCTCGAGGCGGGGTTTCTCTGCCTTTTCTTCACGCCCAGAGGATGGCTGCCACGCTGGGGTGAGTCTTCGGCGCCGTCGCGAGCATGTTTGGGTCTGCTCCTGTGGGAGTGGTTTCGCATTTATTTCGAGTCCGGCATCGGGAAAATGCTCGGTGGCGACCCCGAGTGGCGCCATCTGACCGCAATGTACGAGTATTATCAGAACGGCCCTCTGCCTACGTGGATCGGCTGGTATGTTCAGCACGCACCGCACTGGTTCCACTGGCTCACAGCACTTGCGACGCTCATTATGGAAATGGGAATCGTTCTGATGGTTTTCCTGCCGCGGCGATTCCGGCTGATTTGCTTCTTCATCGTGACGCCGTGGGAAATCGGCGTGATCCTGACGGCGAACTATGCGTTTCTGAACTATCTCGTGCTTTCGTTGGGTTTCGTGCTGCTCGATGACAAATTTCTCCTGCGACTAATTCCAGTGACGTGGTTCCCTCGGTATCATGCGGCCGTAGCGACGTTGACAGCGGGCGAACGCCACGATGCGGCAGTAACTAAGGGGCTCGCTTCCCCCGCAGTGATCGCCGATGTGAAAGCGCAGAGCTCGACTTTGCTTCGGAAAACGACTTTCGAAAATATAAGAACGCGGCTTGCGGCATGGCGTTTGCGAGGCAGACGCATCTTCAAGCCAGTTTGGATGACGTTGGCCGGTATTTGCTTCGCTTGGGTGTTCTATGCGACGGCGGCGGAGCTTATCTGGATGCCTTTTCAGAACTTGTACCTCCCGGAACTGCCTGTAGAAGCTCTGGAGCCATTTCGAATTGCGAATCAATACGGACTCTTCGAAGTGATGACCCGGGCGCGTTATGAAATCGAATTTCAGGGCTCGAACGATGGCGGCGTGACGTGGATTCCTTATCCGTTTCAGCACAAACCGCAAGACCTGAAGAAGGCCCCGGGAATTTACGCGCCCTATCAACCGCGCTTCGATTGGAACTTGTGGTTTGCGTCTTTGGGTACATGGCGCCAATATCACTTCGTTGTGTACACGGAGGAAGCGCTGCTCGATGGTAGTCCGGACGTGCTTTCGCTCTTTGCCAGCGACCCCTTTCCTAACGGACCGCCGCAGGAGATTCGTTGCGTCTTTTACCAATATTGGTTTACCGATATGGCGACGAAGCGCAAGACAGGCGATTGGTGGACACGTAAGCTCCTCGGCCTCTATGCGCCGACGCTTGAGCGGGAAGGGAATGGCCGCTATCGCGTATTGCAAGAGCCTGCGCCCTTTGAGCCGCAGGATGATCAGTAACTCGCACCTGATGTGTGTATTATGGATTTGGCCTTGGCAGCTAAGGATGCATTCGTCGCATTTAGGAGTGGAAATCGACTATGGATTACCTGCTTAAGACAGAACCTTCGGAATACTCGTTCGCGGATTTGCAGCATGACAAGGTCACAATCTGGGATGGTGTCTCGAATCCGACTGCCGTAAGAAATCTCAGCGGAATGAAGCCCGGCGACCGCTTGGTGATTTATGAAACGGGCGATCGAAAGAGTTCAGTGGGGACTGCAACTGTAGTTTCGGTTGACGCGAGCAACCCAAGAAAGCCTCAGGTCAAAATCAAAGTCAGCGAGGCTTTGAACATAACTACACTGGCAGAGATCAAAGGCAATAAGCTCTTCGCGACCTCGCCTTTAGTCCGCCAGGGCAGGCTCAGCGTTGTGCCATTGACGCCGGCCCAATATAAGTTTCTGACAAGCCGCTGAGAGTATCACTGCCGCGCAATATTCTCTTTTTCTTTATTAACCTGAGGGCGTATTATGCACGCGCAAATTCTCATTCGGGGGTGCCTGATGCAATTTCATCGACGTCTGAATATTCAGAGACTACAAATTGCAATGATCGCGGCAGCGATTTGCTTGCTTGCGTTGGGGCGTGCGGTATCTGGGGCGCCAGATGGTTTTACGCTCGAACAAGTCTTGAGTTTTGCTTTTCCTGACAGCCTTACTGCGTCAAGCGGCTCTGACCGCGTCGCTTGGACTTTTGACATCAAGGGAGTGCGAAATGTTTGGATTGCTGATGCTCCGGATTTTGCGGCGCGTCAGGTGACACATTACTCCGAAGACGACGGCCAGTCCATCGCGAGCGTCCGCCTCACTCCTGACGGAAAGACAGTCGTTTACGCGCGCGGAAGCGAGACGAATTCCGTCGGTGAAGTGGCCGACCCCACGAGCAATGTGCAAAAGCCGGAACAGCAAGTCTGGGCCGTGGACGTTGCGAGCGGACAACCGCGTTTGCTGGGAACGATGGAATGTGGAGAAGAGGGCTGCGAAGACATCGAGATCTCACCCGACGGACAATTTGCAATATGGGCCGCCCGTGATGCTCTCTGGATCGCTCCACTTTCGGGCGCTGTCCAAGGACACCAGCTCTGCTACGTGCGCGGAGACAATTCCGATCCTCGGTGGTCTCCCGACGGTAAAGAAATCGCATTCACGAGCAATCGCGGAGATCATAGTTTCATCGCCATCTATGATTTTGGGAAAGACTCGATTCGCTATCTCCATCCGACGGTAGATCGCGATGGCCTGCCGCGATGGTCTCCCGATGGAAAAAACATCGCGTACGTGAAGACAAATGGCGCTGAGCGTGGCTTGCCAATTATTCCCTTGCGGCCGCAACCTTGGTCAATTTGGGTTGGTGATCCAATTAGCGGCGAAGCCCATCAGGTCTGGCGTAGTAGCGATACCTTGGACGATTCGATGCCGCGCTTGACGGAAGCGGATTCGTTTCATTTTGCCGCGGACAATCGAATCACATTTTCCTCGGAAAAAGACGGCCGGAATCATCTCTATTCGGTCTCGGCAGACGGTGGCGATGCGGCGTTGCTAACACCGGGCGATTTCGACACGAAAGATGTCACGTTGAGTTTTGACGGCAAAACAATTTATTACGACTCCAATCAGAATGACGTGGACCGCAGGCACATCTGGCGCGTAAGCGTTGACGGTGGCGCATCGCCCGAGGCGCTAACGAAGGGCGACACAATTGAATGGTTTCCAGTGGAGACGGGCGATGGAAAGTATGTTTTGTGCCTCGGCTCCAGCGCGACGACACCGGCCATGCCTTACCGAGTCACGGCAGGCGGTCGCGAAATGATTGCTCGGGACGAATTGCCCAGCGACTTTCCTTCCAACCAGCTCGTGACTCCGAAGCAGGTCATTTTCAAGAGTCTGGATGGGCTTGAGATTCACGGGCAGCTTTTTGTGCCGCGCGGGAGGAAGGAACCCGGTCCGGCGCTCGTTTATATGCACGGCGGCTCCATGCGGCAGATGATGCTCGGCTTCCATTACATGGACTACTACCACTACGCATATGCGGAAAATCAGTATCTGGTGAGCAAGGGATTCGTCGTCCTCTCGGTGAATTATCGGACAGGAATTATGTATGGGCGAGCGTTTCGCGAGCCTGCGGATGGTGGATGGCGAGGAGCTTCCGAATACCAGGACATCGTGGCGGCAGGAAAGTATCTGCAAGGGTTGTCTTACGTCGATCCCAATAAGATTGGCCTTTGGGGCGGCTCATATGGAGGTTTTCTGACTGCGATGGGCTTGGCACGGAACTCGGACATTTTCAAGGCTGGCGTGGACATGCATGGCGTGCATGATTGGTCCGTTTTCCTTTCGCGGTGGACGCGTTACGAGGGTGGTGAGGCTCAAGGCGCGCCCGATCTGGCTCAAGCAGTCAAGCTGGCGTTTAGTTCTTCGCCAGACTCGTCGATCGATACCTGGAAGTCACCAGTGCTGTTGATTCAAGGCGACGACGACCGCAACGTACCATTCGATCAAATGGTGGACCTTGTCCAGCGGCTTCGCGGGGACCATGTCCCATTCGAGCAAATTGTATTTCCGGACGAAATTCACGGCTTCCTGATGTGGAAGACGTGGATCAAAGCCTATACGGCGACGGAAGATTTCTTCGAGCGCGTGCTTGTGAAGGGTGAGACGATTCCACCGAGTCAGTGAGCTGTTTGAGACGATGGACCGCGCAGGGAGGACTCCGCAAAAGGCGGGATCCAGTGAGCTGGTTTGCCTCTATTGCGGCTGACCCAGCTCAGAAGCCTGCCGTTCAGCGACGATCTTTTTCGCGGTGTCGTAGAGAGCCTTTGCCTGAGGGATTAGCTCGATAGCCTTTTCAATCTGCGGATCGTTGTCCACGGAAACCTTGAATCCTGCCGGTAAGCCAAGTGCGTAAGTGAAAACTTCACGTTTGATGTGTGTGCGAATCCAGTCGTCGTTAGCCTTGACCTCGTCGGGTGTGTAGCTGATGTGCTGCTGGTCGAGGTAGCCGAAGAACTGCTTCATCACACCATCGTCGACAGTGAAGTCCTTGGTGATTGCCGGGCGAGTGCCCATGAAATAGCGCGTAAAATCGCCAACGCCCTCATCGG
Source organism: Candidatus Acidiferrales bacterium (assembly GCA_030037355.1). Lineage (GTDB taxonomy): Bacteria > Acidobacteriota > Terriglobia > Acidiferrales > UBA7541 > DAHUXN01. The sequence goes on from JASHRL010000053.1 coordinate 5,020, forward strand.
TTGGGAAAAATACCCCACGAGCGAGCAAAAGGGTCTGAAACGGATCGTACTTGGGAGCAGGATCCGACACATCGGGTGTGATGCCGCCACCGCCGTATACTTTGCGGCCGCTGTCCGTCAGCTTGACTTCAGGTTCCTTGTTTGGTTGGCGGTTGAATTCGTAGTCATAGAGAGTGACGTTTTTGTAGTCGCGCTGGATGAGGCGCCCCGTAGGCGTGTAATAACGCGCAGTCGTCAGAAGAAGCGCGGTCCCATCGGCGAGCGGAATCTGCGTTTGCACGAGGCCTTTGCCGAAACTACGCTCGCCGGCAATCAGGGCGCGGTCATGATCCTGCAGCGCCCCGGAAACGATCTCAGACGCTGAGGCGCTCCCGCCATTGATAAGCACAACAACCGGAATTTCGCGCCCATCGTTTCCGCGCAGCGCGTAATAGCGGCGCTCGGGTGACGCGCGGCCTTTCTGGGAGACGACAAGCTGATCTTTGGACAGGAACATATCCGCCATTCCAATGGCTTGCATCAGCAGGCCGCCGGGATTGTCTCGAAGGTCCAGAATGAAGCCATCCAAATGGGAGTAATCAAGTCTCTTCATGGCAGCGGCTAGGTCGGCGTCAGTCGTTTCTGAGCTGAATCCAGTGACATGGGCATAGCCGATGCCCGGCCTCAGCAGCGCCGAGTATTGAACCGCGGACTGCGGTATTTCGTCGCGCATGACATTGACAACGACGGGCTTGGAATAGCCCTCACGTCCGAGGGCAATGGTCACAACGGTTCCTTTGGGTCCCTTTAGCAGGTCAGCAACCTGAGTAGTATTGAGTTCGGAGCAATCCTTGCCGTCCACTTCGTCAATGATGTCACCCGCCTTGATTCCGGCCTTGTCCGCGGGAGAACCAACAAACGGAGAAAGGACCTCAGTTTGATTCGAGGCATTCTGGAAGACGCGCATGCCCACACCGTAGTAATTGCCGCGCTGAACTTCCATCTGCAATGCCCAAGCTTTGGGGTCGAAAAAGTAAGAATGCGGATCCAAGACATGCAACATGCCGGGAATTGCGCCGTCGAAGACAAGGGTATCTGTGTCAACAGGATCGGCGTAGTTCTGCTGAACGATGGATACCACGCGGGCGAAAGACTCGACTGAATCCTGCAGGTCGTCGGCATCCGCAGCGGTGGCCTTGAGGGAGGGCCCGCACAATCCGCCCAGAATCGCGGCGATGATCAGGATGGTTGCCAGCAAAATGCCGCCGCGTTTCGATGATTGCATTCGGCCCTCGTCTCGCGCCCGAATCAGCGCATGCCAAAGTATAGCATACATTTGCGGGCGGTTTGACACGCCCCGCAGCCTCTTCTATGATGCAAAAGAAGGGCTTTGCGCGCGCAAAAATGTTGAGCCTGCCCCATCTAGTAATCATTTTCCTGGTGGCTCTGATCGTATTCGGGCCCGAAAAGCTGCCCGAGCTGGCACGCAATTTCGGCAAGGTCATGGCCGAATTCAAGCGGGCGACCGGCGACTTGCGCTCTGGCTTTGAAGAGCACATGCGCGAGCTGGAACGCGAAGCCCGCACCGCCGAGGCGAAAAAGCAACCACAGGTAGCGAGCGCGGTGCCTGCTCAGAATCAACAGCAGACACCTGCGTCAGCCGAGCTGGCACCTGAGCCTCCGGTCGAAAACAAGATTCTTCCACCAGCGCACGAAAGCACACAGCAGCAAACGGCACCTGACGCCGCGGATCCGTCCAAGTCCGAAGTGAGTGGACAGAAGGCGAGTCATGGCGACGCCTAGCCAGGCGGATTCCACGCGACCCGACCAGGCCGGCGATGGGGGGGCTGACCGGATGTCTCTTTTCGAACACCTGGCGGATCTCCGTAAACGTCTGCTCTACTCCGCTGTCGCGATCGGTATCGGCTTTGTGATCGGATTTGCGGTCGCCAAATGGGTGATCAACTACGTCGCAAAGCCGATGGTCGTAGCCCTCCAACAAGCTCACTACCCAGATAAGCTGATTTTCACGGGCCCTGCCGAGTACATAAATCTTTTGATCAAAGTAGGCTTTTATCTTGGCCTCGTCATTGCGCTGCCCGTCGTGTTGCATCAGATCTGGCTTTTTGTTGCGCCGGGCTTATACAAGCATGAGCGCAAAGCTGTGCTTTCTTTCATCTTCTCGTCGGTCTTTCTATTTCTTTGCGGCGTGGCTTTTGCGTATTTCATCCTCTTGCCATTCGTGCTGAAGTTCCTGATCACATTTCAGGGGCCGCAGGGTCCATTTCAGCCTTTGATTAGTATCAGCGAGTATTTTGACTTAATTCTGATTATCATGGTTGGTCTAGGCGCTATTTTCGAGTTGCCTGTGCTGATTTTTGTGCTTTCTGTTTTCGGGATCGTGACGCCACAATGGCTATGGAAGAATTTCCGGTACGCAATCTTGATCATTACGATCGTTGCGGCAGTCGTGACGCCAACGCCCGATATGACGACCATGCTCATCTTCATGATGCCGATGATTGGATTGTATTTTCTGGGCATCGGAGTTTCCTATGTCGTATTCCGCAAGAAACGCCGGCGCGAACTGGCGCGTCAGGGGGCGAGCTGACATGAGCGGCAAGGTTCAACTTTGGATGGCGATTATGACGTTGGCCAGCGTAGCCGGATGCAGCGGCAACGGAAATAAGCCCAACGCGACGCCTTCGAGCGTTTCCGCTGCCGCGTCCCTCGTGATTGGCCCTCAAGATCAGGCTCCCCCCGCGCAGGAGACGGGCGGTTTTGACGGGCAGAAGGCTTACGATTACACCGCGAAGCTCGTCAGTTTCGGCCCGCGCCCCTCAGGATCAGCCGCGATCGAACGGACGCAAGACTACATCGAAACGCAGTTGAGGTCAGACGGCTGCGATGTCAGCGACGATCCGTTCCACGCGCAGACTCCGGTCGGGACGCTCCCGATGAAAAACATTTTTGCCAAGGTTCCGGGTGACGGAAAAGACGTCATCCTGCTCCTTACGCACTATGACACGAAGCGTTTGCCTGATTTTGTTGGCGCGGATGACGGTGGCTCGTCGACAGGACTGATGCTCGAAATGGCGCGCCTCTTGTGCGGCAAAAAGCGGCCGGTTGCGATTTGGATGGCTTTTCTCGATGGGGAAGAAGCGGTGAATCCCGATTGGGGCGATGACGACCACACATATGGCAGCCGGCAGATGGCAGCAAATCTCCAATTGACGGGAATGGTAAAGGACGTCAAGGCTGTGCTCCTCGTCGATATGGTTGGACAGAAAGGTCTGCATATCTCGAGGGAAACTACGTCGACAGCATGGCTCAACGATTTGATATGGTCGACGGCGTCAAAGCTCGGCTATCAGAACGTCTTCATTTCACAATCTGACGCGGTCGACGATGATCACGACCCGTTCCTGGCATTGAAGATTCCCTCTGTCGACCTGATCGACCTCACCGACTA
>JASHRL010000054.1 GCA_030037355.1 Candidatus Acidiferrales bacterium
GTTCCCGCGCGGCGTCTCGTCGTCGGCAAGCATTCCGGGCGCAATGCTTTGCGAACGCGCATCGAGGAGCTTGGTTATCATCTAAGTGACGACGAGGTCGCGCAGTGCTATCGTGCTGCGATGACTCTTGCCGATGCTTCCAAGGAAGTCACCGACCGCGACCTTCTGACGTTTGCGCATCAAGCGCGCCGTGGTCGTTTGGCTGAAAATCCTGTAAACGCCGCCGACGATAGCGCCGCGGCAAACGCCATCAGCGCCGCGAGTCAGATGCAATGACAGGCGTTCGCAAAAAGATAGCTGTTCTCCCCGGCGACGGTATCGGCCCGGAAGTCATTCACGGTGCTATCTCGGTTCTCGACGAGTGCGCGCGCAGCTTCAGTCATCATTTTGATTTTAGAGAACTTCCTTTTGGCGGCGCGGCCATCGACCAGTGCGGTCACCCGCTTCCGGCAGAGACGTTGGAGAGTTGTCGCGAAGCCGATGCTGTTCTTCTCGGCGCAGTCGGCGGCGCAAAATGGGATAGCCAGCCGCTCGATCGCCGCCCTGAAGCCGGCCTGCTCGGTTTGCGCAAGGAACTGGGCCTTTACATCAACGTCCGTCCGGTCAAGTTGTTCGAGCCGCTTCGCGAAATTTCTCCGTTGCGCATCGAGAAAGGTTCGACGATTGATTTGGAGATTGTGCGCGAGCTTGCTGGTGGAATTTATTTCGGTCCGCGCCAATCCGGCGGCGAAGGAGCCGAGGAATTTGTTTCCGACACGGAAATCTACTCCGTCAGGGAAATAGAACGCGTCGCGCTCTACGCTTTTCGTCGCGCTGCCGCTCGACGCGGCCAACTGGCGAGTATTGACAAGGCGAACGTGCTTGCAAGTTCCGGCTTGTGGCGGCGGACCGTGCAGCGTATCGCAAAGGATTTTCCAGAAGTCACCGTCGAATCCTTGTACGTCGACAATGCCGCTTTGCAGATCCTGCTGCGTCCGTCGCAATTCGACGTCATGTTGACGTCGAATATGTTCGGCGACATCTTGAGTGATGAAGCCGCCGGACTCGTCGGTTCGATCGGCCTGATCCCGTCGATGAGTCTCGGCAATGGCACTGCGCTCTATGAGCCAATTCACGGCTCCGCGCCGCAGCTTGCCGGAAAGGATTGCGCCAATCCCATCGGCACGATTCTCTGCGCAGCGATGATGCTCCGCGAATCCTTCGGCCTTGCCACTGAGGCCGCAGCGATCGAGCGTGCAGTGGCCCATGCGCTTTCCCGCGGCTACCGCACGCCAGACATCGCGAGTCCGGGCGCCAAATCCGGCGTACAAATCGTCGGCTGCGCGGAGATGTCCGCGCGAATTCGCGCTGCGCTTTCGGAGTCCCTCTCGGAAACGGAGCGCTACGGTTGGGGAGTTTGAAAAGAGAAGGAATTTCGATAATCGCAGACGAATCGCGACGCTAAATTCTACGGAGCACGAGACAGCCCGCAATCATGTCGTGCAGCGCCTGCTTCTTCGCCGTGAATCCCGCCATGATGTAGCCGATGAATAACGGAACAAGCCCGGTGATGAATTTTGCGAAAAACCGTCCGCTCGCTCGTGCAAAAGAAATCGGCTGGTATTGCAGATCGGTCACAATCAGGCCCAACGCCATTTTCCCGAGTGTTCCCTGATACTGCGAACTTTCCATCCAGGCGTAATAAATCCAAATCATCACGACCATTCCCGCAACGAACACCACGAGAGCAAAAATGAACGTGCCCGTGAAAAATTCGTCCGGCGTCGGATTTTCCGGCAAATTGCGGAACATCGCACCCAATCCCGTCGCAAAAATCAGAATGACAGCGAACGCACATTCCGCAAAAGTAAGAATGATCGCGTCAATGATGTAGGCCACGAATCGCAGCCAGAAACCCGCGTAAAAAAGCTGTGGCGCACCAGCAACTGCGGCTATCGGCTGCTGAGGCGCCCCTGCAGCAGGTGCGTACGGGGTTGTCGGCGCAGCCGCCGCTGTGGCCGACAAGGGTCTTCCGCAGGCGCTGCAAAACGTCGCGCCATCCGTCACCGTCCCACCGCAACTCGAGCAGAACATTTCTCGTCTCCGTCTTCCGCCCACGCGGAGAGTGTCAGATTTTGCGAATTACCAGGCAGCTCGCCATCATATCGTGCAGCGCCTGCTTCCTCTCCGTGAACCCCGCACAAATGCAGTCGATAGGCCATAACAGAAAAACGCCGAGGAGCGGGATAATGCGAAACAAGATCATGCTGAAATATCGTCCCGTCGCGCGTCCGAACGATATACGAGCGCCGGCAAGGTCAGTCACATACAGGCCCAGAATCTTTTTTCCGACCGTCGCTTGCCAGGGAGAGCTTTCCAGCAAGGCGTAGTACAGCCATTCCGCCACTAAGATCATAAGGGCGAACCGCAGAATCATCCTCATGCCCATAAGGCGCGCGAAGGTATCCGGAGAAAATGGGGAAGACGAGTTCAAGGAATTCAGTATTCCCGAAGCCGCGAAAAACGGGATGAATAGAAAAAACGCAGGGATTCCCAAGATTATTGCGTCAAGAATGTAGGCCACGAATCGCAACCAGAAACCCGCATACGCTACAGTGCGAGCCGGCGCCACAGCTGGATAGGCGGGATACGAAGGAGGCGTCATCACTGGCGCGGGCGGAGTCGTGTTGCCTTGCTCGGGAGGCGGTGTGAACCCTCCCGGGGCGAGCGGAATCCCTCGTGGTGCCGCAGACCCGCCGCTCGTCGCTTGCCCACATGAAGGGCAGAAGGCCGCCGTGTCCGCGACTTGCGCGCCACATTTCGAACAGAACATAACCCCTCCTCATTGGCCGAAGAAAAGAATTCCACGCATCCTACTTGCCCGCTGCCGCAAGGTCAATCGCCAAGAATCTGACGGCAAGCAATGTATCGTCGAAATCAAGCAAGTTGCTCCCATTGACGCGCCGACGCAGCTCATCGTACGGTGTCGTTATCGGGTGGAGACACAGGGACGCAAAGAGAACGAAATGATCAAACTTGACCACGCCAAAGTCGCGGTGAAGAATTGGCGCACCTCGCGGGATTGGTACACGAAAAACCTGGGCCTGAAGCTGGAGTTCGAGGCTCCCTCGGGCGGTCCGAACAAGCTCGGCATTGCTGCGCTTCGGGACGATGCAGGTTTCACGCTCTTTCTCGAACAAGTTGCCGAACCTATCGCTGCCTGCGACTGTGTCCATAATTTCCAGGTTGACGATGTGGAAGCGAAACACCGCGAGCTTTCTGCTTCCGGCGTCAGATTTCTTCGCGCACCGGGAAAACAATTCTGGGGTTATGGCGCGGAACTCGCCGATCCGGATGGGCACGTGATTTATCTGTGGGATGAAAAGTCGATGCGCGAGAAAGGCGGAGGATAAAGAGGAGCTTCAAGCAGCGAAATGCCGTCACGCCGCCAACAACGCAGTTTCGTTCCTCTGGTCATCGCGCTGATTCTGATCGCTCTCTATCTTTACCGCCAGTTTCATTCCGTCGCGCGCCATGGCCCGCCATCATCCAGCTTTGGTTGCGGTGTGCACTGTGGCACGGAGCGCTGGGCCGTGAAGACGCTCAGCGACTCTGACTCCGCCAGTGTAAATTTTTCGCCGAGGCTTGTCACTGTTGCGTGGCTCACCTCGCAGCCTGCGCCGCAGGTTCTGCCGGAAAACTCGCGAATCGCGCCGCTCGAATTCCAAGCCTTCACAGTGCGTGTGCACCTTATCGGAATTAAAGAAGAAGACGACCGCGATTTTCACCTGCTTCTTGCGGACATCGACAATCCCAGTTCCACAATGATCGCCGAAATTCCTTCCGACGAGTGTTCCGCAGCTTGTTCGTCGCGCTACGCAAGCTCTTTCGAAAACGCGCGCCGTGAAGTTGAGTTGCGGCTCGGTATGCCTACGGATCGCTTTGCCGATACTCGCGGGAATATCATCGTCGATGTCACGGGAGTCGCGTTTTTCGATTTCTTTCATCGCCAGCGCGGCGTTGCGCCAAATGCGATCGAACTTCATCCTGTGCTATCCATCCGTTTCGAACAATAAACACTGCCCTCTGCCATTGGCGAAAAGTGGCTCCTGCGGTATCCTGCTTTGACCATGCTGGACTTGAATTTTTTTCGCGGTCATCTCGATGAAGTCGAGCGCATGCTCGCGAACCGCCATGCCAAGATTGACCTCGATGTTTTTCGCAAGATTGATGCGGAGCGACGCTGGCACATCACAGTCGCAGAGGGCCTCAAAGCAACACGCAATAAGAAAAGCAAGGCCATCGGTATCCTGGTGGGAGGGGCCGAGGCGATGAGCGATACTCCGAGCGCAAACGTTCAGAAGCAGTTGGCGGAAGCGGAAATCCAAAGCATGAAGGTCATCTCCGGAGAAATAAAGACCCACGATATTAAAATCGCCGAGCTCGACGATCAGTTGCGCGATTTCATGCTTTCTGTTCCGAACATGCCACATAGCTCGGTGCCTATTGGTGACGGTGCTGCAGGAAACGTCGAAGTCCGGCGGTGGGGCGCGCCTCCCAAATTCGATTTCACGCCCAAGCCGCACTGGGAGGTTGGCGAACGTACGGGCATTTTGGATTTAGAACGCGCAGTGAAAATTGCGGGGGCGCGCTTCGCGCTCTATCGCGGGGCAGGCGCGCGCCTCGAACGCGCGCTGGCCAATTTTTTTCTCGATGTGCACACGCGCCAGCAGGGGTACACGGAAATTTTGCCTCCGTTTATTGTAAACACGGCATCGTTGAAGGCTGATGGCAAGCTCCCAAAATTTGCCGCTGACATGTTTCGCCTCGAAAATACGGATCTGTGGCTGACGACCACTGCCGAGACGGAATTGGCGAATCTCTATCGCGATGAAACGCTCGATGCGGACCTGCTCCCCATCAATGTGTGCGCATGGACTGCGTGTTTCCGGTCCGAAGCCGGCGCAGCGGGTAAAGACACGCGCGGAATCAAGC